>JANLPX010000364.1:0-17837 GCA_031367485.1 Alphaproteobacteria bacterium
GGCCGAGTCCTGATCATCGCCGGTTCTGATTCCAGCGGTGGCGCGGGCATCCAGGCTGACATTAAGACGGTGACGGCGCTCGGTGGTTATGCGGCCACGGCGATTACAGCGCTCACGGTCCAGAACACGCTTGGCGTTACCGGCGTCCACCCCGTTCCAACACAATTCGTTGCCGCTCAGGCCCGCGCCGTACTGGACGACATTGGGGCTGACGCCATCAAGACCGGCATGCTCGGCGACATCGCGATGGTCGAGGCCGTCGCGGCGATTCTCGATATAGCCAAAGGTATCGCCGCCGTGGTTGATCCAGTGATGATCGCTAAGGGCGGGGCATCACTCCTCGACCCCTCGGCGGTCGAAGCTGTTCGCAGCCTTTTGATACCCCGTTCGACTCTATTGACGCCCAATATGCCGGAGGCCCAGGCTCTAACGGGCCTATCCGTCGACAGTCTCGACGATCAACGCCGTGCCGGGGAGGCTCTGTTGAAACTTGGTGCGCGGGCTGTTCTGATGAAGGGCGGGCATCTACCTGGCGACACCCTGATTGATCTGCTGCTCACGCCAGACGGCGAGACGGCCTTCGAGACCACGCGGATCGACACCCGACATACCCACGGCACCGGCTGCACATTGGCTTCGGCCTGTGCAACGGGACTGGCGCAAGGTCTGTCCTTGACGCAGGCCGTGGCCCGCGCTTGGGCTTATGTTCAGGAGGCGATCGCCCACGCGCCGGGTTTCGGCGCGGGCCATGGACCGCTGGATCATGCTTGGCCGTTGAGAGGTAAGCTGTGAGCCGAGAGCGTGATCTTGAGGCGATCCTGCGAGCTACGCCCAGCCTGATGGCGGTGATGGAAACAACGCGTGCTTTGGACCTGCCAGATTGGCTGATCTTCTCCGGCGCAATCTATCAGCGGGTGCTCAACCACCTGACCGGTCGCGATCTGGACTACGGGATCAAGGACTATGACTTGGGTTACTTCGATCCCGCAGACATCTCCTATGAGGCTGAGGACGTCGTGATCCAGCGTGTGGCTGGGGCGTTCGAACCCCCCATCCAAGCGATGGTTGAGGTCAGAAACCAAGCACGCGTCCATCTTTGGTTTGAGGGCAAGTTCGGCGAGGCCTATGAGCCATTGTCCTGCAGCTCTGAGGCCCTAAGCCGCTTCACAAGTACTACCTTCGCAGTCGGGGCGAAGCTGGAGCGGAATGGTTACATGACCCTCGTCGCACCCTTTGGGTTGGAGGACCTGTTTGCTATGCGGCTTCGTCCCAACCCAACGCGTCAGACCCAAGGCTTTCAACGAACCGCACTGGCTGCAAAAGCGCGTTGGCCAGAATTGAAGATTGAAACCTAGCCAGCTGCCGCGAGCAAACCGGAGTTGGCTGCCTGCGCTGCATCATTCAGCGCCCTGCTGATGGCATCGTAAAGTTTGGCGATCTCGATGGGCTTGGCTACGTGCCCATCCATCCCGGCTGCCAAGTATTCTTCCACCTGATGTGACAGTGCATTGGCCGTTAGGGCCACGATGGGCGTGCGTGGACGACCGCTTTCCAGCTCTGCGGCGCGAATGGCGCGGGCCGAGTCGATGCCGTCCATCACTGGCATTTGGATATCCATCAGGATCAGATCATAGGCCCCATCTCGCCAAGCCTCGAAGGCCTGACGACCATCGGAAACAATCTCCACGTCAATGCCTAGTGAGCCCATCACGGCCGCCAGAACCTGTTGGTTGGTCGGATTGTCTTCGGCTGCCAGTAGGCGCAGCGCACCTTCTTGTTCCTCGTCGATCTGAGTCGCTTCGACGGCGGCCGGGATGCGGGCTTCGCCGCGCTCTAGCGGCAGGTCGACATAGAACGTGGAACCCTGGCCCTCACGGCTCTCAACAGAGATCGTGCCGCCCATCATCTGGGTCAGTTCGCGACAGATCGCCAAGCCAAGTCCGGTACCACCGAACCTACGGGTCGCCGAATTATCGGCCTGAACGAATTTCTCAAACAGTCCGGCTTGCTTCTCGCGCGCGATACCCACGCCGGAGTCACGAACGACCAATAGCAGGCCGCCAGTTGTGGCATTGACGTCGAATATCGCGCTCACGCCACCGGAGTGGGTGAATTTGACCGCGTTGGCCAACAAATTGCCGACAATCTGGCGCAAGCGATCGGCGTCGCCGCGCCAGCCACCGGACGCAGCGTCTGTGACGTTCAGTTCGAAACTCAGACCCTTTTGGCTGGCCAGGACCCCGAAGCTCGAGCGGGCCGGGCCGATCGCTGAGCCAAGATCAAAGTCTTCCACCAAGAGGGTCAGCTTGCCTGCTTCAATCTTGGAGAGATCGAGTACGTCGTTCAGGACGGCCAATAGAAGTCCGCCGGACTGGCGAATGACATCCAGGCGCTCGCGCTGAACTTGGGCGAGTTCGCCCATGGACATCACCTCGGCCATAGCCAGAACGCCATTGAGCGGCGTGCGGATCTCGTGGCTCATATTGGCCAGGAACTGAGACTTCAGCACATTTGCAGCATTTGCAGCGTCGCGAGCGATGACCAGCTCTTCCAGAGTGACCCGCAGTGCCTTCTCGCGTTCGTCAAGCTTGGCCAGCAGGTGATTGAAGCTCTCGGTCAGGCTGCGGAACATGGCGTCCTGCGCGTCGGTCTCCACGGGCGTGAAGCTGCCACTTCCGGCGACCTCGTGCATCGCTGCAGACAGCCGTTGGACCGGTGCAATGACGCGGTGGGCCAAACCGCGTGCGAGGAATAGTGCCACGCCGATGCCCGCAAACAGTAATGCCCCCGTCAGGGCTACAAACTGCGGCAACATGTCGTTCAGGGCTGGGGCCTTGGCCGTGAGGACCAAGTGACCCTGTCGAATTCCGCCCGTTGCGACCGGTACGGAAACTACATCCTCGGCCCCTTCAACTTGAATGCGGTGTCGATAGTCTGCCAACACAGTCCCGTCTGAGGCCTGCAATTGCGCGTGGCTGATCCGCGGACTGTTGGCGAGAGCACGAACGGTAGCCTGAGCAAGCTCATCATCGTGGCTCGCGAGTGCCGGTCCAACCGCAGCGGCGGTAACGGTGGCCAGCGAGACCTGGGCGGTATGGGCTTGCTGGCGCGCAACCACCCACTGCTGCAGCATGAAAGTGAGGCAAGCGGCGATGAGCACAACCAGGGCCGTGACAAGCGCCGCGCCAGCGACGCGGGCGTGGAAGGTCGCTGTGGGGGGCGAACCGGTCTTGGAAGGCTGCTTTGACAAGGCTTCGAGTTCCACTTGGACCTCCTGTTTACGCGGGTTTTCCTAACGTTTTCCTTTCGACGAGCCCCGAATTAGACATCCTCTGCGCGATACAACCCACTGGGGAAATTTTCCACCATTAACAAACCATGAATCGCCTAGCGCGCGATTAACCTATGGTTTACTATACATCCGTTGAGTTCATTCTCCTGGAGAACTGCCCGATGGAAAAAGTGTTCGTAGCCCAAGGTGTCGCGTCCAAATTGTTCGCGACCGAAGCCTCGGTTGATCAGGCGATGGTGCAAGCCACCGAACTGCTCGCCGAAATGTTGAAAGCCCGTTCAGAAGTTGGCGCGTCGACGACCTTCGCCAATGATGCACAGGTCAAGATGCTGGAAGCGCTTGCCGCTCTCAGCCAAGCCCGCACAGCGATGGTCAGCGTTCACAGTGAACTGGCCGAAGCTCAGCTACGTCTGGGCATCCGCACTAAGATGATCGGGGAAATGAACAAGCCCCCGGCCATGACGATTGCAGCCCCTGCGACACTTCGCCAAGTCGGCTAGTCGAAACATTGCGGCGGTTTAACTGCCCTAACGCCCCTAGTTCATGCTAGGGGCGTTTCTATGTTTGCTTGGTACCTTCATTATTCGCTGCTGACCGCAATTGTCGCGGTTACAGTCTTGGCATGGTTCAAGGGCGGCCTAGTTGAGCGCCTCGGGTCGAGCATAAATCTTCTCATGTCCGTGGCGTTTACCGTCATGCAGGCGTTCATCGCGCCAACCTCGCTTGAAGTCCTGACCCTCGTGATGGACGGGATCTTTGGATTAATATTTCTGGGCCTCGCCGTCAGGTATGCCAGCCTGTGGCTAGGTGCCGCTATGTTGCTCCAAGCCGTGCAGTTTTCGCTCCACGCCTTCTATTACGTCACGACCAAGCCTGTTGATCGGCTGTTTGCGATCGTCAACAACCTTGTCAGCTGGGGGATATTGCTCAGCATTTTGCTTGGTACGCTTGGATATTGGTGGGTCTCGCGGCGCGAAGCTGCCAAGGCTAGGCTCGCCTAGGCAACTGGCCGGCGCTCCAAGGTGGCTAGTGTTACGCCGCCGAGAATCAGGCCTAGTGCCACGAACACCTGCCATCCGGGCTGCTCGCCAAGAAATACGATGCCCAGCCCAACGGCCCAAAGCGGGGCCACATAGATCGCCATAGACATGAAAAGCGGCCCGCGGCGCTGGATCAGATAAACATAGCCGATAGACGCCAGGGCCGTTGGAAACACACCCAGACCGCTGACCGCCAAGAGCGATGACATGGGTGGCCAAGTCGGCGGTGGTGCCAGAACCATGGCGACTGGGATCGCAAAAACGCCGGCCCACAGGCACATCATCAATGCCCCGACGCTTGGCGAGACCTCCGGAGAGCGCTTGATCAATACATTGGCAAAGGAATAGAGCGCTGCGCCGGATATCGCGGTGACTAACCCGATCGCCTCCAGGCTCATCCCTCCGGCCAGCTTGGGGGCTACCAATACCACTAAGCCGGCAAAACCCAGACCCACACCTGCTGCGCGTCGCAGGGTGAGCCGATCCCCCGCCACAAACAGGTGCGCCAGCACGGACGTGAAGATTGGCGAGGCACCATTGCAAAGGGCATTTACTGCCGACGGAATACGCTCTGCCGCATAGGCGAACATGGCGAATGGCACCGACATGCCGATCAATCCCGTGACCGCATAAAACCGCCATGCGGGGTCTTTCCACCCCGGCAGTCGCTTGCGCTCCACCAAGACCACGATGGCCAAGGTCGCCACCGCAATCCAGATCCTGAACACCGTGTTCCAGAGCGGATGAATGTATTCGACCGCGATCTTCAGCGCCGCAAAAGCGGAGCCCCAGGTGACCACCAGGGCTCCTAGAACAATCCAGTCAATGCGGGCGGGGCGGGTCATTTCTGAGCTCGGTGGGGTGCAGGTCGGCGGTAGATCACGACCATGCTCGCGCGCCAAGCCCAGCATCGCTCAATAGATTTCTCAGAAACTTTCACTTGCCCTTAAGACGAAATCGGCGTTTCTCCGCGCCGGGCCACACCCCCCCAACGGGGTGCTGCTCATCTGTAAGGATGGGAGACATCGCTATGAATACCCTTGCTAAGCCAGCCATGCGGCCGGCTCGACCTGAATTTTCATCCGGTCCTTGTGCCAAAAGGCCAGGCTGGACCCCCGAAAACCTCCGCAACGCCGTGCTCGGACGCTCGCATCGCTCTAAGCTGGGCAAGGCGCGCATTGTCGAGGCCATCACCCGCACCCGCGAGGTGTTGCAAGTTCCCGACGACTTCCTGATCGGCATTGTGCCCGGCTCCGATACCGGTGCTGTCGAGATGGCCATGTGGTCGATGCTTGGCCCCAAACCGGTCCAGCTTCTGGCTTTCGAAAGCTTCGGCAAGGATTGGGTCACCGACGTGGTCAAGCAGCTCAAGCTGCCTGCTGAGGTGCTCGACGCCCCCTATGGCCAATTGCCCGACCTAACCAAGGTACGCCCCGATGCCGACCTGGTCTTCACCTGGAACGGCACCACCTCGGGCGTTCGGGTGCCCAACGCTGATTTCATCTCCGCCGAACGCGAGGGTATCGTCATTTGCGATGCCACCTCGGCGGCCTTCGCCCAAGATCTCGACTGGGCCAAGCTAGATGCCGTGACGTTTTCTTGGCAGAAGGCACTGGGCGGAGAAGCTGCCCATGGCGTGCTGGTCCTGTCGCCTCGCGCGGTGGCTCGACTGGAAAGCTACTCGCCAGCCTGGCCGATGCCCAAGCTGTTCCGCATGACCAAAGGCGGCAAGGTCAGCCTAGATATCTTCGAAGGGGCGACCATCAACACACCCTCCATGCTCTGCGTGGAAGATGCGGTCGATGCCCTGAAATGGGCAGAACAGATCGGTGGTCTCACCGAAATGCGGCGCCGCGCCGATGCCAATCTTGGAGCTCTGGTCGAGTGGGTAGAAAAGACCGCCTGGGTCTCATTCCTGGCTGCCGATCCGGCTAATCGCTCCAACACCTCGGTGTGCCTCAGCGTCGTCGATGCTCGTGTCACAGGGCTCTCCGATGATGCCCAGGCTGACTTCGCCAAGAAGCTGGCTGCGGCTCTGGAGAAGGAAGGCGTAGCCCTGGATATCGGCGGCTATCGCGATGCCCCTCCAGGCCTGCGTATCTGGTGCGGGGCCACGGTAGACACCTCCGATGTCGAGGCTCTAACGCCCTGGCTCGACTGGGCCTTCGCCTCCACGCTTGAAGCTCTGCAAGCCGCTTAAGCCCTCTTAGCCTTCGGCTCACCCCCTCCGGCCTTTCAGGCCACCTCCCCCAAAAGGGGAGGAATGCCGCCTCTCAACTCCTCCCCCGCTGGGGGGTGGCCCAAAGGGCCGGAGGGGGCCGGGCGAAAAGCCCGGTTGGGGAAGCCGCCACTCATCATAAGGAATTGACCCATGCCCCGCGTTCTTATTGCCGACAAACTCAGCCCCGCCGCCATCGACATCTTCAAGCAGCGCGGTGTCGAAGCAGACGTAAAAACAGGCCTGACGAAGGAAGAACTGCTCAAGATCATTGGCGATTATGACGGTCTGGCCGTTCGCTCCGCCACCAAGGCCGACAAGGACGTGCTCGCCGCCGGTGTGAACCTCAAGGTCATCGGCCGCGCCGGGATCGGAGTCGATAATGTCGATATCCCGGCAGCAACGTCACGCGGAATCGTGGTGATGAACACCCCCTTCGGCAATTCGATCACCACCGCCGAACATGCCATCGCCATGATGTTTGCGCTGGCCCGCCAACTGCCCGCCGCCGACACCTCCACCCAAGCCGGCAAGTGGGAGAAGAACCGTTTCATGGGCGTGGAGCTTTACGCCAAAACCTTGGGGCTGATCGGGGCCGGCAATATCGGCGGCATCGTCGCTGACCGTGCCAATGGCCTGAAGATGAAGGTTGTGGCTTACGACCCCTTCCTCTCTCCTGAACGCGCCATCGAACTGGGCGTCGAAAAGGTTGAGCTGGACGACCTGTTGGCCCGCGCCGATGTCATTACCCTGCACACCCCGCTGACCGACAAGACCCGCAACATCCTGTCGGCTGAGAACCTGACCAAAACCAAGAAGGGTGTGCTGATCATTAATTGCGCCCGGGGAGGTCTGGTGGACGAGGTGGCTCTGCGCGCCGGTCTCGATAGCGGCCATATCGGCGGTGCCGCCTTTGACGTGTTCGTCGAGGAACCCGCCAAGGCCAATGTGTTGTTCGGGGCCGAGAACTTCATTGCCACGCCACACCTCGGGGCTTCGACCATGGAGGCCCAGGAGAACGTGGCCCTGCAAGTCGCCGAGCAGATGAGTGACTACCTGCTGACCGGGGCGGTTTCCAACGCGCTGAACAGTCCCTCGGTCACCGCCGACGAGGCCCCCAAACTGCGCCCGTTCATTGCCCTGGCCGAACGTCTCGGAGCCTTTGCCGGCCAGATGGTCGATGTAGAGGTCAAGGCCATCGACATCGCCTATGAAGGCGAGGTCGCCAAACTCAATACCCGCCCGCTGACGGCGGCGGCGTTGGCCGGCGTCATGCGGCCCATGCTGGCCGAGATCAACATGGTCTCGGCCCCGGCTGTGGCCAAGGAGCGCGGCATTACGGTCTCGGAGTCCAAACAGGACGACAGCCCGATCTATGAGAGCCTGGTGCGGATAACGGTGACCACCGCCATGGGCAAGCGCTCGTTCGCTGGGTCGGTGATGGCGGGTACGCCGCGCATCATCGAGGTCAAGGGCATGGATCTGGACGCGCCGTTCGGCCCGGTCATGCTCTATGTGAACAATCTGGATAAGCCCGGGTTCATCGGCAATCTCGGAGCTTTGTTGGCGGACGCCAAGGTCAATATCGCCACCTTTAATCTGGGTCGGGTCTCGGCCGGCAACGACGCCATCGCCTTGGTGGGGGTCGATCACGACCCCAGTGAAGAGCTGGTCAAGAAGATCCGTGCGTTGCCGCACGTGAAAGAGGCTCGTACGCTTCGGTTCTAGAACCTGAGGTCTGGGGCATGGTATCATCGAGCCATGCCCCAGACGCCTCATCAGCGCGCGGAAGCTGAGCTGACCGCCTATGGTCTGACCCTGCCGGAGACCGATGTGGTGCCGGGCTGGAGGGTCACGCGCTATATGCGGGTGCGCGGCAAGGGTTTGCCATCTTTGGCGACAAGGGTGAGCCGCTGGATCACCTGACCTTCATAGTCAAACTGCCGATCTCGGTGGAAATGGTCGCCGACCTCTATTTTGTGCGAGAGAGCAAGGGTTGGTACAAGCAACACGACTGGGTCATTGCCCATTTCAATCCCGAAGATGACATCCTGACCGAGCTGGAAACTCTTCAGGCCTGGATGAAGCAGAGCTATGTGGCCATAGCCCCCAAGCCGTTAGGGCGGCTAGTTTCAGGGGTTCAATGAAAATCTCGACTGGGGACCAGACGACCGGTGGGTTTTTGGCGCGGATCGGGGTTGGCATCGTCCTGCTTCATTGCGGCATGCAGGTGTGAAAGGTCGGTGAAGCGCTTGGCGACGAGATGGATCACCTCGCCTTGAACCTGCAACTGGCCGTGAACCATCACAAAGGCCGCGCCCATCACCAGCCGCCGGTTCGCCTCAAACACGTCTTTCCAGACCACGATATTGGCGATACCGGTCTCGTCTTCTAGGGTCATAAACACCACGCCGTGGGCTGTACCGGGTCGCTGGCGGACGAGAACCAGACCGCCCACTGAGATCCAGCGCCCGTTGCGGGTATGCTTCAGGGCTTGAGCCGGTAGGGCACCCGCCGCCGCCAACTGCTCGCGGAAAAAGCTGCAAGGATGGGCTTTCAGCGATAGGCGCGTGGTGCGGTAGTCTTCGGCAACGTTCATCGGCACACTCATCAAGGGTAGCTCGACCTGAACTTCCTTCAGGCTTTGGCGGGTAAGCAGGGGGGCTTCCTTAGCCTCATTGGCCGTGCCGGCTAAGCCTTTCACGGCCCAGAGTGCGTCGCGGCGACTGAGGTTTAGGCAGGCAAAAGCGTCGGCCTCAGCCAGCAATTCCAAGGCCCGGCGGGGCAGGGCGCGGGCAAAGCCATCGATGGTCCGCACCCCGGCTGCGCGCAGATCGACCAAGCGATCCACATCGACCTGTTTGAGCCCCTTAATCTGCCGCAAGCCCAGCCGAACAGCTCGAAGGCGCGTCCCCGCCACGGGCTCTAAGCTGCAGTCCCAATCGCTGGCCAGGGCGTCTGGTGCACGGACCTCTACCCCATGCTCGCGCGCATCGCGCACCAGCTGAGCCGGTTGGTAGAACCCCATGGGTTGGCTGTTGATCAGGGCGGCACAGAAGGCGTCAGGCCAGTGCTTCTTCACCCAGGCCGAGGCATAGACCAGGAGAGCGAAACTGATCGCGTGGCTTTCGGGAAAGCCATAAGAGCCAAACCCCTCAATCTGTTTGAAGCAGCGTTGTGCAAATTCCAGATCATAGCCTCGCCCAACCATGCCCTCGACAAATCGTGTTCCATAGTCGCCAATGGTCCCTAGGTTACGAAAAGTGGCCATGGCGCGGCGCAGGCCATCGGCTTGATCGGGGGAAAATTTCGCGGCTTCAATCGCCAACCGCATGGCCTGTTCTTGAAACAGCGGCACCCCCAAGGTCTTGCCCAGCACCTGCTTCAGTTCATCAGGCGGGCCATGTTCAGGTGCTGGAGCGGGGAAGACCACCGGCTCGGTCCCGTCGCGGCGCTTTAGGTAGGGATGGACCATGTCGCCCTGGATCGGTCCGGGTCGCACGATCGCGACCTCGATCACCAGGTCATAGAATTTTTTCGGCTTCAGTCGGGGTAACATCGACATCTGCGCCCGGCTTTCCACCTGGAACACGCCTACAGAGTCGGCTTTGCACAGCATGTCGTAGACTGCCGCATCCTCCTGCGGGATATGGGCGACATCGGTAATGATCGTCCCGTCGGGCAGCGGCGGTAGCATGTCGAAGCTGCGCTTCAGCGCCGTCAACATACCGAGCGCCAGCACATCGACCTTCATCAGCTTCAGGGCGTCGATGTCATCCTTATCCCACTCAATAAAAGTGCGCTCCGCCATGGCGGCGTTACCGATCGGCACCGTTTCGTCGAGTCGACGCTTGGTCAGCACGTAGCCGCCGACATGCTGCGACAGGTGACGCGGGAAGCGCAGCAGTTGCTGAGCCAGCGTGGTGGCCCGGCGAATTTCAGGGTTTTGAGGATCTAGCCCGGCCTGACGGATATGTGTGTCGGGCACCATGTCGCCCCAGCTGCCCCAGACGGTGCAGGACAGCGCCGCCGTCACATCCTCTGTTAAACCCAGCGCCTTACCAACCTGGCGGATCGCCATGCGTGGGCGGTAATGGATCACCGTGGCAACGATGGCGGCCCGGTCACGACCATAACGCCGGTAGACATACTGCATGACCTCTTCGCGCCGCTCATGCTCGAAATCCACGTCGATATCTGGCGGTTCACCCCGGTTCTTGGAGATGAAGCGTGAGAACAGCAGGTCGTGATCCTCTTTGGTTGGATCGACAGCTGTGATGCCTAGACAGAAACACACCAGGGAATTAGCGGCCGAACCACGACCCTGACACAGGATGCCCTGGCCGCGCGCCCAGGCGACAATGTCGTGTACGGTGAGGAAATAGTTCGGATAGTCGCACTCTTCGATCAGGGCCAATTCGTGCACGATGGTCGCCCGTTCGGTCTCACCCATGCCCTTTTCAAAGCGCCATCTTGCCCCGGCCCAGGTCAGATCACGTAGGTGCTGAATAGGGCTCTTGCCGGCTGGCACCGGTTCGTCGGGATATTCATACCGCAGTTGGCCAAGGTCGAAGGCGATGCGGTCGGTGATCTCGAGGCTTCGCTCTACCGCCCCCGGGAAGCGCACAAATAGCCGGGCCATTTCCTCAGGTGATTTCAGGTGCCGCTCACCATTGGCCACCAGCTTCAACCCCCCGTCGGTGATCGTACAGCCTTCACGGATGCAGGTGACCACGTCCTGTAAGGATCGGCGCTCCGGGCCGTGATAAAGTACGTCATTGGTCGCCACCATTGGGGCACCAGACATCTGCGCTAGGGCCGCCAGCTTCGACAGTCGTTGCAGGTCGCGTGCACCATAACCGCGCGACGTCGCCAGCCAGACATCGCCACGCAGCGCACCGGCTATCTCCTGCAACCGCGCCTCAAACCCTTCATTCAGCCGGTGTGGGGGAACCACCAACACCAATTGGCCCTCACTGTGCTGTAGAAAATCCTCCGCATACAGTTCGCATGAGCCCTTGGCCTCGCGCCGCTGGCCGACGGTCAACAGCCGGGTTAGTCGCCCATAGGCTTCGCGGTCGCTCGGATAACAGAGCAGGCTGGGCGTGCCGTCGGCGAAATCCAACCGGCAGCCGGTCAAGGCTCGCGCCACCACACCACCGTCTTTGAGCGCGTTCATCGCCCGCCAGGCGCGCACCACCCCGGCCAGACTGTTACGGTCAACGATACCCACCGCTTCAATGCCTAGGGCTGCCGCGGTTTGTACCAATTCATCCGGATGCGATGCTCCCCGCAGGAACGAGAAATTGGTGGTGGTCTGAAGCTCTGCATAGCGGGTCATCCGAACAGGCCATGCAGGAACCATTTGGCCGGCTCACCTGCCGCATAGAGCCCCTGTCGAAACACCCAGAACCGTGCGCCCTCCTGGTCTTCGACCCGGTAATAATCGCGGATCGTGCCGGTGCGGACATCGTCGATATCAATTCGCCACCACTCGTCGCCGATCCGCTCGGGGCCTTCGGCATGGCGGATGCGATGGACGCGACGCCGCCACTGAAACTGACGCGGTGGATCATCGGGGGTGAGCGCCATGACTCCTTCCAGCGGCTCAGGCTTATGGAATAACCTTAAGGGCCGGGGCATTTCGCGATCCCAGTTCGAAACCCCGGTGATGGGGCCAAGCGGGCGGGCGCGGCCGGCTGAGCGTTCGGGGACATGGCTCTCTATCGGCACGGTCTTCCAGACCCTGCCTTCACCCAACCGGTTCGCCAGTCGGTCAATCAGCGGTGTCAGCCCATCCTCTAGCCCGCCGTCGAGCAGGGTGTCCAGCCGGACCTGACGACCTGCGACCGGCTCTACAGCCTGTGCGGCCAGGGTCACGACCTCAATCCCGAAACCGGGATCCACGGTCTCTAGCTTGGGCGCAAACAGCTTGGCGATCCGGGTCGGATCGCGGGCGGCGGTGGCCAGACCAATGGTTAGGTTCTGCACCTTGCCGTCTAGCCGGTGAAAGCCCAGTTCGAACTGCCGTGCGCCTTGACCCTCGCGTTCCAAACGCAAACAAAGCTTGGCCGCGATGTCCTGACCCACCCGTTGCAGGTCCTCTGGCGCGCTGATCGGCTCAGCAAAAGCCAGTCGCGCGAACCACGGATTGGGCGGCCGACGAAAGGTCAGCGCCTCTTTAGAGCGCCCGAGCGCTTGATCGATACGCGCCAGGGTTTCAGCCCCAAACCGCCTAGCTAGGGGCGCGCGGGGCAGGGCGATAAGCTGGCCAACCGTCTTTAATCCCAGGCGTTCAATTTGGGTGGCAGCTTCCGGACTTAGCCTTAGGGCAGTGAGGCGAAGATGCTCCATCAGGGAACCCTGCTCACCCGGCAAGGCGATGGTCTGCGCATCTCGACCTTGATGCGCTAGGGCCCAGGCGGCCCCAGGTGTATCGGCAATCGCGACCCGAACCTCCAACCCATTGGCCGCCAGTCTGGCTCGGAAATCCTGAGCTAGAGCCGCCTCTCCGCCCCACAGATGCGCCACCCCGCTAACATCCAGGAACAGACCATCAGGCGGGTCCAGGGCTACACCGGGCGAGAACCGCACACACCAATCGGCCAGTTCGATCAAGGCTTGGGTATCGGCTTGCGGCTCTGCTTCTGCGGTGATGAGGCCGGGGCATAAAGCGGTGGCATCTGTGGCTTTCTGACCGACAAACAATCCTTCACGCCGTGCCGCACTGTCTACTGCATAGAGCAAGCGCACGCCGCGCTCGGCGGTGATCAGGGCGAAAGCTCTAGGCTGAGAGGCGGAGGGGTTGCGCCGGTACCAGTTGCCGATCGCCCAACTCGGCGACCAGGCGCAAAGGATGCGTCCCATCATGAACCTCATAGGTATAAGCGGCAGCGGCCTCCATCAGCCAAGCGCCTGGACGGCCGCCTCGACAGCGGTCCAGCCGCGCCTCCCAGCGGGGCTGACCCAGGCCGAACTCGCCGGGTGCCGGTTCGCTAGATGCCGGCGCAATTCGCCAGCGCGTTGTGGCTGCCGATCCCGCAAAGTCTTTGCGCCCCGACCCGCCATAGGGCTGCCTACGGATAATAAAGCCTGTGGCTCCGCGACGTTCACAGGCCAATTGCAGCCGCCGCCCGGCGGTCAGGTTCACACTCTCTACCTCGGCGAACACGGCACAGACGCCTATGGTAGAGAGTGCATCTTCTGTAACCGCCAGGGCTTCAGCTTCGTCGCGCGCGCAGACTTGGATCAGGCGTTCGGTTGGAAAACCCAACCCAGCCAGACCTGGCGCGAACAAATCATCGCGCCGCAACACCCAAATCGCCTCGCCGCGTCGGGCCAAGGGTGCGGCGAGGCAGGCCGCAAAGGCCGCCGCACTGGCCCCCGTCTCGATCTCCATGCCCTCACCGGCAAACTCATGCCAGCAGCCCAAAGGCAGACCCCCTTTCAAGAACCGTGCGTTGAGACGTGGGTCGCCTAGAGACATGGAGTCAAAGTCCTGCCGCCCCCCTGTTTCCAGGGCGCTGATCTTCGCTTTCAGAGCTTCGAGCTCGTGAGCGCGAAAATCGGACATCGTTTTCTATTTCCTTGTTCTTATTTTGTTCTAGTCTTTGACGCGACAGAGTCAATCGTCCTTTGGCCAAGTATCTTGACCGCGCCAGCACACCTGCGAAGGGTTCGGCTCAATTGACGGCACAGAGGTTCCTATGAGACCTGTTCTTTTCGGCTTGGCGCTCGCCCTGGTATTGACGGCTTCAGCCCATGCTGACCCCGTGAGCGCCAAGATCGACACCGGTGTTCTGACCGGGGAGGCCAGAAACGGCGTAGCCGTCTATCGCAACATCCCCTTCGCGGCCGCCCCAGTTGGCCGCCTACGTTGGGCTCCCCCCACCCCAGCCCAGCCTTGGAGCGGTGCGCGCGATGCCACTAAGGCTGGCCCCTCCTGCCCGCAACCGATGAACGCAGACGGCTCGCCCAATGGCGGCGGTGCCAATGGGCCGATGAGCGAGGATTGTCTCCAACTCAATGTCTTTGCCCCCGCAAAGGCCAAGGCCGCCCCGGTCATGGTCTGGATTCATGGGGGCAGTCACCGAACGGGGGCAGGGTGGGTCTATGACGGTACAAACTTTGCCCGCGACGGCGTGATCCTGGTGTCGATCAATTATCGTCTTGGCCCTCTGGGTTACTTCGCCCATCCGGCCCTGACCAAGGCTGCTAAGCCCGGCGAGCCGGTCGGCAATTACGGCCTCATGGATCAGATCGCGGCCCTGAAATGGGTGCAGAGAAACATCAAGGCTTTCGGCGGGGACCCCAAGAACGTCACCGTGTTCGGCGAAAGTGCTGGCGGCATGAGCACCCTTGCCATCCTGGCCGTCCCTTCGACCAAGGGCCTCTATCAAAAGGCCATCGTCGAGTCCGGCCTTGGGTGGTTTGAACCAACCCCGCTCTCAAAGATCGAAGCTCAGGGCGTGACCCTGCTCGACAAAATCGGCCTCACGACCGCGACTGTCGAACACATGCGAGCCATCCCCGCCGAAGACCTTATAGTCAAACTCAATGGCAATTTCGGCCCCTTTGTCGATGGTCGGTTGCTCAAGGAAACCCCCACCCAAGCTTTTGCCGCGGGGCGAGCCGTCGATGTTCCTCTGATCATCGGGTCAAATTCCGGTGAAGATTCGTTGATGGGCGCATGGAACCCCAACATGGCCGCGCTGATCCCGGTCGCCGCACGGGCCATCTATGTGGAAGAGGCCGCAATCAGCGATGAAGCTTTGGGCCGTGCCATCTTCACCGACCGCGTTATGGGTGCCCCAGCCCGGTGGGTGGCCAACCAGGCAGCTCGCGGCAAACCGGCCTGGCTCTATTACTTCTCTTATGTGGGCAGTCGGTTCCGACCGATGATGACGCGGTCCTTCCACGCGGCTGAAATTCAGTACGTCTTTGAATACTGGGGCCGCAGAACCCCGATGAGCATGGTGTCGCAGGACGACAAGGCGATGGCCACCTTGATGCATTCCTGCTGGATTGCCTTCGCCAAAACCAGCCAACCGACCTGTGCCTCAGGACCCGCTTGGCCCGCCTATGATAATAAGCGTGATCAACTGATGGAGTTCGGGGCGACCAGTGGAGTAAGGACAAACTTCCGTAAGTCTCGTATGGACGCCCAAGAGGCCGCGACCCTGTCATCCCTGGCCTTGCCGCACTAACCCATACAAGCAGGTCCGATGTCTGAACCCCACCTCGCCGACGTGATCCTGCTGTTCGGTGGCACCGGTGATCTTGCTCAACGGATGCTGTTTCCGTCGCTTTATTTCCTGGATGCCGATGGATTTTTAGCGCCCGAGATGCGGGTCATCGCCACTGCACGAGCCAAGCTCAACTCGGTCGACTTCATCGCTCTGACTAAGGCCTCGATCATCCAACGGGCGGGTGAAGTTGATGCCGCCGTCTGGACCCGTTTTGAAGCGCGGCTGACCTATGTCGAGGCCGACGCCACCTCGGTTGAGGGCGCGCAGAAACTTAAGGCCGCCATCGGATCGGCTATATCGCCAATGTTCTATCTAGCCCTATCGCCCAGCCTCTATGCCCGGGTCTGCGCGGCGCTGGCGTCATCGGGTTTGGCCACGCCGACCAGCCGCATCGTGCTGGAAAAACCTATTGGCCATGACTTGGAGAGCTCGCGAACCATCAATGCTGCCGTTGCTGAGGTGTTCAGCGAGGACCGCATCTTCCGCATCGACCACTATCTAGGCAAGGAGACGGTGCAGAACCTGATCGCCCTGCGGTTCGCCAACACCATGTTCGAGCCGCTCTGGAACAATCTGACCATCGACCACGTACAAATCACCGTTGCCGAGACCGAAGGCGTTGGTGATCGTTGGCCCTATTATG
Source organism: Alphaproteobacteria bacterium (assembly GCA_031367485.1). Taxonomy (GTDB): domain Bacteria; phylum Pseudomonadota; class Alphaproteobacteria; order Caulobacterales; family Caulobacteraceae; genus Phenylobacterium. The sequence continues at coordinate 16,442 of JANLPX010000364.1, forward strand.
ATGAACATGGGGCCCTGCGCGACATGTTGCAGAACCACATGCTCCAACTGTTATGTCTGGTGGCTATGGAGCCGCCTGCCGACATGGAGCCCGACTCCGTGCGCAACGAGAAGGTTAAGGTCCTAAAGTCTTTGCGACCATTCACCCGCACTGAGGCTCAGGCCAACAGCGTTCGCGGTCAGTATTCAAAGGGCGTAGTGTTGGGCAAGGAAGCCGCCGCCTATGAGACCGAGCGCGGCCAATCTAGCAATACCGAAACCTTCGTGGCCCTGCGTGCCGATATCGACAATTGGCGCTGGGCTGGGGTGCCTTTCTATCTTCGTACTGGCAAGCGGCTTCCTGAGCGCCGCACTCAGATCGTCATCCAGTTCAAGGGTGTACCCCACTCGATTTTCGGCGGGGCGGCCAAGGCTGATCTGGTAGCCAATCAGCTGGTCATCGACCTGCAACCTGACGAAGACATCGAATTGGTGCTGATGAACAAAGCCCCTGGCATCAGCCAAGGCGGTATGCGCCTGCAATCCCTGCCGCTCTCACTCTCGCTGCTGAAAGCCTACTCCGGCCCCAATGCCCGGCGTCGCATTGCCTATGAACGATTGATCCTCGACGTCATTCATGGGGCTTCCACGCTGTTCGTGCGTCGCGACGAGATCGAACAAGCCTGGGCGTGGGTGGACGGTGTGGCCGTGGCTTGGTCAGAAGCCGGCATGTCACCCAAGCCTTACAGCGCAGGTAGTTGGGGACCTGCCGGTGCCTTCGCCCTCATCGAGCGGACGGAGCGGGCTTGGCATGATTGATCCCGACCAATGATCCGTGCCCGTCGTGCGCGTATCGTCGCCACCCTAGGACCCGCAAGCCGACGCAGGGATCAGGTAATCGCCTTGGCGCGGGCTGGGGCTGATGTGTTTCGGGTCAATTTCAGCCATGGCGGCCATGCCGATCACGCTGCCACCATCGCCAATGTCCGCGACGCTGAGTTTGAGGTGGGTCGACCCTTGGCGGTGTTGGCTGATCTGCAGGGTCCCAAACTTCGGCTTGGTGAATTTGCTGATGGTCAGGTCCGACTCAAAGGCGGTCAGGATTTCCGACTAGACCGTGATGTCGCCCCAGGAGATGCCGCCCGTGTTTGCGTGCCCCATGCCGAGATATTCGCTGCCCTGAAGCCGGGTGCTGAAATCCTGCTGGACGATGGCAAGGTCCGCCTGCGGGTCGCCAAGTGCGGAAGTGACTTCGCCCAGACGGTGGTGATCAGTGGCGAAACCTTGTCGGATCACAAGGGCCTTAACCTCCCCGGCCTAACCATTCCGATCCCGGCGCTAACCCCGAAAGACCGCCAGGACCTCGAGTTCGCCCTCAGCCAAGGGGTGGATTGGATCGCGCTCTCCTTTGTGCAGCG
>JANLPX010000376.1:0-1905 GCA_031367485.1 Alphaproteobacteria bacterium
GTCGCGGGGTAGGCGCAGTAGCCGCAGCGCCTTGTCCAGATCCATGTCCGGGGCTGACCAGCCCTTGGGCAGGGAGGCCCGCTTGGGTTTGCCCTCTTCGCCCAGCTGGACATAGGGGCCAAAGCGGCCAGACTTTAGGAACACAGTCAGGCCAGTCTCCGGGTCCACGCCAAGTTCCCGGTCACCATTGTCTGCCGCAGCGTCGTCGTCAGATTGCGCGATCTGGCGGGTGAAGCGGCATTCGGGATAGTTGGAGCAGCCGATGAAGGCCCCGAACTTGCCGGTCTTTAGGGAAAGCTGGCCGGTGCCGCAGGTGGGGCATCCGCGCGGGTCGGTGCCGTCGGCACGCTCTGGGAAGATGTGCGGCCCCAGCGCTTCGTTTAGGGCGTCCAGGACGTTGGTGACGCGAAGTTCCGAGATCTCACCAACGGCGCTGTGGAAGCCATCCCAGAACTCGCGCAGCAGGGCTTTCCAGTTAAGTTCGCCTGCCGAAACCAGATCGAGCTTCTCTTCCAGGGCGGCGGTGAAGTCGTATTCCACATAGCGTCGGAAGAACTGCTCCAGGAAGGCGGTGACCAGACGGCCCTTGTCCTCGGGAATGAACCGGTTCTTGTCCATCCGCACATATTCGCGGTCGCGCAGCACGGTGAGCACCGAGGCATAGGTGGAGGGCCGCCCGATGCCCAGCTCTTCCATCTTTTTGACGAGGCTAGCTTCGGAATAGCGCGGCAGAGGTTCGGTGAAATGCTGGTCGGCGCGGGCAGCGATTACCCGGGCGTCGGCACCGTCCTTCACCTGGGGTAGGCGACCGCTTTCCTCATCGTCCGCGTCGTCTCGGCCTTCTTCGTAGACGGCCAGATAGCCATCAAACAGGATCACTTGACCGGTGGCACGCAGTCCGGTCTGACCGTCAGCACTCTCGAGCTCAATGGTGGTCCGCTCGATCCGAGCGGCCTCCATCTGCGAGGCGATCATCCGTTTCCAGACCAGCTCGTAGAGCCGACCTAAGTCGCTCTCCAAGCGCAGTGAGCCGGGGTTACGCGCCAGACTGGTCGGCCGGATGGCTTCGTGAGCTTCCTGGGCGTTCTTGGCCTTGGTTTTATAAATCCGCGCGCTTTCTGGAACGTATTCGCGACCATAGAGGCCAGCGATCACGGTACGGGCCTCGTCCAGCGCTTCGGGGGCTGATTGCACGCCGTCGGTCCGCATATAGGTAATCAAACCGACGGTCTCGCCACCGATATCGATACCTTCATACAGTTTTTGCGCGGCCTGCATGGTTCGCTGGGCAGAGAAGCCCAGTTTGCGCGAAGCCTCCTGCTGCAGAGTCGAGGTCGTAAAGGGCGGGGCGGGCGATCGGCGCGCGGGCTTCTTTTCAACGGAGGCGATCTTGAAGCTAGCTGCTTTCACAGCGGCTTGCGCGGCATGGGCGCTGGTCTCATTGCCCAGGTCGAACTTGGTCAGTCGTTTGCCCTGATGCTTGACCATCCGAGCGAGGAAAGGGTCGCCGCCGGCCGAGACGTCGGCCTCGACCGTCCAGTATTCCTGGGTCTTAAAGCGTTCGATCTCGATTTCTCGGTCGACCACCAAGCGCAGAGCCACCGACTGCACCCGTCCGGCAGATCGCGATCCCGGCAGCTTGCGCCACAGCACCGGCGAAAGCGTGAAGCCGACCAGATAGTCGAGCGCCCGGCGCGCCAAAAAGGCCTCGACCAGCTCCATCTCGATGTCGCGCGGGTTCTTCATTGCCTCGGTGACGGCGGACTTTGTGATGGCGTTGAACACCACCCGTTCAACCTTCGCGCCCTTGATGGCTTTCTTCTTCTGCAGAACCTCAAGTACGTGCCAGGAAATGGCCTCACCCTCGCGGTCGGGGTCGGTGGCCAGGATGATGCGTTCGGCGCC
>JANLPX010000378.1:0-3049 GCA_031367485.1 Alphaproteobacteria bacterium
TCAATTTGGTGTCGCCCCAGAGCCAGACAGGCGATCAGCATCCGATATCAACCGATCAACAATCCCGGTGGCTGGCATGGACACGCGGTTATTTGACCGCTTACCCATCAGGACCACCAGGGTGGCGCGGGCCCGTGAGACCCGGCTCTTGATGGTTCCCACCGCGACTCCGGCAATGGCGGCGATTTCTTCGTAGTTGAAGCCGCCGGCCGAGATCAGGATCAGTGCCTCACGCTGCTCAATCGGCAACTTGCGCATGGCGGCGGAAACTTCGGCGAGCTCCAATGCGGTTTCGGCGTTCTCGGGGGCGTGAGCGGCGCGCTCATAATTGGTGTCGTCCAACGGGCTCAGGCGACGATCCTTGCGCCAGGTCGAATAGAAGGCATTGCGTAGAATCCGAAAGGTCCAGGCCTTGAAGTTTGTATCGGCAATATACGAATTCCGCGCCGCCCAAGCCTTCATCAGGGTTTCCTGAACCAGGTCATCCGATTGGGAGGGATTTCGGCACAACGATCGCGCAAAGGCCCGGAGCGCCGGGATCACCGTGACCAAGTCTGCCTTGAACTGCCGCATCGCGGCTTCAGAATCCAGCGGTGTGATGGTCTGGCGCGCGCTCATGCGTCGCCCTCCCGCCGTTCCAATTCGTCCAACAGGGCGATCAAGTCATCGGGTACGGGCTCGATCAAAATGGTCTGAAATTGCTTACGCAACGCCTCGCCGATCACCTCGCCTTGCTTTCGGCGCTGGGCAATCAGGTGTGGAGGCGGCGCGGGGACGCGAGGCGCGCCACCGTGGCCGTCGGTACTAATCAATTTACCGGTCCTACTCTTTTTCTTGTCAGACACAGCTTCAATCTCGCGTTGCGGCTGACTGCTTAGCAGACATTCTGGAACCTTACGCGCATATTGGCGTATGGTTCCTAATGATTGGGTCCAACGGTCCGATTTTTCCGGGGAAGACTATCAATGACGAAGGCTCGGCAAATTGCCGCTGATCTACCTTTCCTGCGCCGGTACGCGCGGTCTCTCACCGGGGATCAAAAGCGCGGCGACACCTATGTGCGCGCCACGCTCCAAGCCATCCTCGATAATGAGGTCGACCTGAACGCTGATTTGACGTCTCGCGTCGCCTTGTATCAGGTCTTTCACGCAATCTGGGATAGTAGTGGTGCGGCTTTAGATCAGGCTGCCGAAAGCGCTCTGCGTTCCGACGCCACTCTGCAGAAACTCTCGCCGTCTGATCGCAAGGCGTTTCTGCTGACCACGCTGGAAGGCTTCACGCTGGAAGAGGCCGCCGACATCTTGTCCATGAGCCAGGAAGACGTCACCCTTGACGTCGCCTCGGCCCATGCTGACATCGATTCAGCTCTAAAGACCCGGGTGCTGATCATTGAGGATGAGCCGATCATCGCCCTGGATATTGAGGCGCTGGTAAAAGAGCTCGGCCATGAGGTCACCAGTGTGGCCCGCACTCGCACCCAGGCCGTCGCCGCAGCCAAGGCTGAACTCCCCGGCTTGATCTTGGCTGATATCCGGCTGGCTGACGACAGTTCCGGCATTGATGCGGTCGCCGACATCCTGGCTGTACACAACGTGCCGGTGATCTTCATCACCGCCTTTCCCGAACGCCTGCTGTCCGGCGAGCGGGTCGAGCCGACCTACCTGATCACCAAGCCCTTCAAGCCCAACACCGTGAAGGCGGCGATCGGCCAAGCTCTGTTCTTTCAGTCCTGATCTCCCTCGAAATTCTTGCAACCATCTGAGCAGACCGGAGTTGTTTCCCTGTCCCGATCTTGGGTCGTCGCAAGGAAAATTCGATGAACGAAGACACCATGAAAGGTCAATGGAAGCAACTTGTTGGCGAAGCAAAACGCCAATGGGGCAAGCTGACTGACGATGATCTTTTACGTGCAGAGGGTGACGTCGAAAAGCTCGCCGGATCTGTTCAAGAACGTTACGGCGTTAGCCGAGATGAAGCCGATCAACAAGTTAAAGACTGGCACCACAAGGTGTCGAAAGCTGCAGACAAGGCGGGCATGTAATGACCAGCGTGAAAACCAATATCGTACCCCTGGCCCTGGTGGCCTTGGCGATCGCCTTGGCGGGCTGCAACACCATTAAGGGTGCCGGTAAAGACGTCTCCGCCACGGGCAAGGCTGTCACCGACGCCGCCGCCACGACCCAGGACGACATGAAGAAGTAGGCTTCTGGGCCTCCCCAACGCGTTTCTGGAACTGCCTCGGCGGTCTCAGGAACGCTTAGGGCACCTAACAACACCTTCAGAACGACAAATCGGGAGCGCTACCATGCGATTTTCACGCCTTATTCCTGTGAGCCTAGCCGCCCTATCGCTGGTCGCTTGCACGCCGAAAGCTAACCAACAGGCCGAAACGGCTGCTGACCATGCGGTCGCTGCGGCAGATGCCGCCGGCGGGGCGATGTCCACGACGGCGACGACCGCCATGGACGCCACAGTCGACGCTGCACAGGACGCCACAGCGGCAACCAAGCTGGCGGCTGACAAGGCTGCCCTCGACGCCAAGGCGGCCACTGAACACGCCCAACGCAACGCCTCGGCCGCTGTTGCCGAACTCAAGAAATAGACCTTGAGTCCAGTTGATCCGGCACAACCGCCAGATCCGGTTGCTGACCTTCCGCCGCATATCGCTGACACGGTCACGACCATGGCCAAGGTGCATTCTGAGCACCAACAGGACGCCAGTCGCCTAGATCTGGCATTCGCGAAAATGGCGGGTTGGCTGGGGCATCCCGGCTTTACGCTAGTGCTCAGTGCACTCGTGGCGATTTGGATCGGCGTCAATCTCATGATCCAGGCCGCCGGTCTCAAACCACCGGACCCGCCGCCGTTTCCCCTGCTTTCGGGTGTGGTGGCCCTCGCCGCGCTCTATATGACCGGCATCATCCTGACCACGCAACGCCGGGAAGATCGCCGGGCCGAGCGTCGCGAACAGCTGACCCTGGAGTTAGCCATCGGCATTGATCAGAAGGCCTCAAAGCTGATCGCCCTAGTCGACCAGCTACGGTTAGAC
>JANLPX010000402.1:0-1877 GCA_031367485.1 Alphaproteobacteria bacterium
GCCGAGCCGCTCGACCTCGAGGCTTTGGGTCGTCTTGCAGCCGGTACCGTCGGCCGGACCTATTATGACTTCATCGTCCTGAACGGACTGGAGAAGAATATCGCAGTCAATTATCGACAGTTTCACGACAGCCTGGCCCGATCAGGACAACTCGATCGAATGCCAGATGAGCTCCAATATGCCATAATTCGTGGGTTCCAGATCCATGACCTTTTGCATGTCATGACGGGTTATGAGGCCACGCCGCGCGGCGAGATCGCCTTGCAGGCCTTTTGCCTGGCCCAGCTCCGCTTCCCCTATTTCGGGATGTGGATGTCGGTCACGACGACCCGGATGACCTTCCTGGACCCCGACTCTATTGTTCCGATTATGGACTCCATCACCGATGGCTGGAATTTCGGACGATCAGCCCAGAACATCCAATTCCTGAAGCTCGAGCACCTGCTGGAGCGGCCTTTGATAGACGTGCAGTCCGAACTCGGATTGATCCGACAGTTACCGCTCGCGGCTTGATCGCTAGCTTGTTGTCGGCCCCGATCCAGGCACGTGTGAGACTTTAGACGTGGCTCGGCCAAATCTGACGGCGGAGCAGAGAGCCCGCATGCGTGAGCGCATCCGGGTGGAAGCCTTGGCGCTCTACAAAGAGAATGGCATCGAGTCGGTCTCTATTCGGGATGTAGCCCATCGCGTCGGATTCTCGCCCGCCAGCATCTACTCGTTCTTCAAAAGTCGGCAGGCGTTGATTGAAGCGCTTTGGCTTGACCCAGTCCTGGTGGTTTTGGCCGAAATGGTTCGGGTGGCACAGGACACACCCGAGCCCGTGGAACGCATTGTCCGTCTGCTCGATATCTATGTTGATTTCGCACTGAGCAATCCAGAGATCTATCGCGGCACCTTTCTGCACGTCAGGTCGAGTAAGCACGCGCCGCCGACGCAGCGACCGCTGGGTCAGCTTGATTTCTATCGTCTGCTTCGCCAAGCCATTGCCGATGGGCAGGTTGAGCTGAGTCTAAGACCAGGCGACCCAACGACAATGGCCCAGACACTTTGGGCTAGCGTGCACGGTGCCATAGCCTTGCCGGTCCATATGGAAGCCTGGGCGATCGTTGATCAACGGCAGCTGGTGACGCAGACCAGGGAAATCTTGATGGCTGGGTTAATGTCGCCGAACTCTGGGCGCGTCTAAGTCAGACCCCGTCCAGCCCGATATCCAGCAGCGGGGCAGCGGTTGAGCTCAATGCGCTGCCGAAGACAAGTGAGCGCCTTAGTTGTGCGTTTATCCCGTAGTTGACATTAGCTTCCCGCCACGAAGTGGGGGAGTGGCACAAGACGCCGTAGGCGTCGCGTGATGATGGGGTGAGAGTCTCAAGGGTAGCGCGTTTCAGTTACGCACGCCCATCGACCCTCCAGCCGAAAAGGCTGTCGGCCCACTTCCCCGACTTCTTGGCGGGAAGGGATTAGGCCGCGTCCAACCCAATATCCAGCACTGGCGCGGAGTGGGTCAGCGCCCCCACGCTAATCACCTGAACGCCGGTCTCAGCAATTGCCCGGACCGTAGTAAGGTTGACGCCGCCGGAGGCTTCTAGGGTTACGCGGCCGGCGGTGATGTCGACGGCGCGGCGGAGGTCTTCGAGGGTAAAATTGTCGAGCATGATGACGTCGGGGCTGTGGAGTAGGGCTTCGGCAAGTTGGTCCAGGCTATCGACCTCGACCTCGATCTTGGTGAGGTGGCCGGCGTGGGCGCGGGCGCGTTTGAGGGCTTCGCCGACACCACCACTGGCGACCACGTGGTTGTCTTTAATGAGGATGGCGTCGTCGAGGCCGAAGCGGTGATTGACCCCACCGCCGCAGCGGACGGCGTATTTTTCCAGGGCGCG
>JANLPX010000423.1:0-6480 GCA_031367485.1 Alphaproteobacteria bacterium
AACGCTTTGTATGGCGTTGGTGATAGCTGCAGCAGGAGCCGGACTCGCTGTGGCCCAGGCGGCTCAGCAGCCCCCACTAACCCACCCAGCCGTCACCATCCCGCAAGACCAACAGGTCTTGGATATGCTGATCGCCAAGAACTGACGCGAATTATCCGCACTTCACCTGCTTAATGATCCCCGTCTCCGCATCGAAGAAGAAGTTTAGTCGCCTGGGGCTATAGTCCATGGTCACCGGACATGTGGTGCAGGCCACACGCTGCAAGGCTGGATAGACCGGCACCGGGATTTCCAGGCGCGAGCGACCCACCAAACTCTGCAGTTTATCGGCACCGCACTGATCGACGCTAGGTAAGTCGGGGGTTGGCGCGACGGACATCGGTGGCGAGGGCACCGATGCCTGCGGCGGGGCTTCAGTCTCACTCGCGCAACCGGCAAGGATCAACCCTGCAGCGATCAAGGCGTACTTCATGCTTGCTTCTCCCAGCTCCGACCTTGCTGTTTCCAATAGCTCACTGGCCAGCCAGCACCCTTTAGCGCGCCCCACTGAAGCCTTGCCCGGGCCAGTTGCGCATCATCGCCGCCATCAAATAGGACAACGCAGCGTACATATTCGGCCAAGTCACCGGCCTCCGCACCATCGACCAGGAATAATACCTCGGCATCGTTCGAACGCTCCGAACCCGACGTCAGCAAAATGGGTTGGCGGCTAGCGCCGGGCTCTCGCTCAGGGGCATGCGGCAGAAAGCTATCGTCGCGATAGGCCCACAACCAGTCATCCAAGTGATCTATCCGCGCCGCCTCTGGGCACCGAACAATGGCTTTCCACCCCCTGGCGAGCGTCTTTTCCAAAAGCTCGGGCAAGGCTTGGTCCAAGCCTGTGCGCTCCAGGTGGTAGAACCAAACCTCGCAAGGGGTCTCAGCCACGCTATACCCTGATCAAATTGCGTAGAGCTGCGATCACCGGGCGCGGCTCTCGCATCAGCACCAAATGGTCCAGGTCCAACCGCAGTGTAGGACGCCCGAGACGCCGCGCCTCCCGCGCTTCGGCTTCGTAGGCCTTGGATAGCCTCAGATAAGACCACGCCACGGTGTCATCCAAGTCGCAATCTGGCGCGACCTCATCCAGAAAGCCGACCGGCGCGGGACGAAGCTCCCTTACAAACCGCTTGCGCACCCCATGATCACTGATCAACCCGGCCAAGGTTCCAGACGGAAACCACTGGTCCCAACTTGGCATCAAGCCATCCACCGCGCGCGCCTTCAAGGCACTCACCAGCTGTGTGTTCGCAGTAGAACACCAACTCCGCCCAGGATGGGGCAAGATCGCGTCGACAAACACCACCTGTTCGATCCGCCCGGCGCAAGCCTGCACTATACCTGCCGCCAATCCCCCAGCCCCGGAATGCACGATCAAGACGGACGGGACGTCGATTTGAACCGCCAGCTGGGCACAGAGCGTCGGGTAGTAATGTGTGCTAACCTCAGCCAAGTTAGGCATGGCCAAGACCTGAGACTCAACACCCATGCTTCCTGCCTCATCAGCCACGCCCCCCCAAACCAGCGGACCGGTAAGTGGACTGTGAAGTAGGACCCATTTCACGCCACTAGTCTTCGTAGCGATCAGCAACCATCTGGTTTAGCAGCCGGACACCGAACCCTGTGGCACCGTCCGGGCTGGTTGGCACGCCGGAGGGTTTGCGCCAGGCGGTTGCGGCGATGTCCAGGTGCGCCCACGGAACACTGTTGACGAAGCGTTGGATAAACAGGGCAGCCACAATTGAACCGCCTGGAGACCCGCCAGTGTTTTTCACATCGGCGATCATGGAGTCCAGATTTTTGTCATAGGAGGCGGGCAAGGGCAGACGCCACAACGACTCACCTGTTACCTCTGAAGCCGCCAACAGATTTGCCGACAGCTCATCATTATTGCTGAACAGACCTGCATAGTCGTAGCCAAGCGACACGATAATCGCCCCAGTTAGGGTCGCCAAGTCGACCATAAACTTCGGCTTGAACCGGTCTTGGCAATACCAAACCGCGTCGGCCAGGACGAGACGGCCCTCAGCATCGGTATTAATGATCTCGATAGTCTGGCCAGACATGGACGTCACCACGTCATCGGGGCGTTGCGCGTTGCCGTCTGCCATATTCTCGACCACACCGAGGATGCCAACGGCGTTCACCTTGGCCTTGCGGGCGGCCAACACATGCATCAGTCCGGTGACGGCTGCCGCACCGCCCATGTCGGTCTTCATGCCCTCCATGCCCACGGCCGTTTTCAGGCTGTTGCCGCCGGTATCGAAACAAACGCCCTTACCGACAAAAGCGATGGGTTGGGCCGCCGGATCGCTGGCCCCGTTCCATTTGATGACGACCAGCTGGCTCTCGCGAATGCTGCCTTGCCCAACGCCCAGCAGGGATCCCATGCCCAGCTTGGTCATCTCTGGTTCGCCAAGAATCTCGACTTCCAGGCCAAGGTGTTCCAGCGCCTTAACCCGAGCGGCGAATTCAACTGGATAGAGCACGTTCGGCGGCTCAGAAACCAAATCGCGCGAAAAGCTCATGGCGTCGGCCAAATCCGCTAACGGCGCAAATGCCGTCAGAGCAGCATCGATGTCATCGCATGAAATCTCCGCCTTGGTGATCGAAGGTTTTTTATCGGCGGCTTCTTTGGTCCGGTACTTATCAAACCTGTACGAGGCCAACCTGATCCCCAAAGCCGCTCTGGCCGCGAAGTCAGCTGTTCCGGCGGCAAGCTTGACCCGCAGGGTTCGAAGCCCGCTGGTCTTGATGGCGTTATAGGCGCTCGCCGTTGCCGTCTCCGCAGCCATGGCGTCAAAACCGTCAGGCTTGCCAACGCCGACCAACAGAACGCGGTCAAAGCCTTCCGGCGCGAGCACATCCAGTGTCTGGCCCTTGGAACCCGTAAACCGGCTGGCCGCAACGGCCCGGGCGAACGCGCCGCCCTCAACGGTGACGGCCTGGCCCTCAAATACCAGGATCGCAAGGACGGTTTTCTCAGGCAACGCCGCGTCGGGCGCAACAAATTCGATCAGCATGGCACTCTCTCAAACCCGACGCAGTTCGCGCCTCTAGGATGTGTCGCGCGCATCGGGCTGTTGTGCGACGCGGCGACCCATGATTTAGAACAGGTTCGCTTCCTGGGCGCGCCAAATCGCCAGCGGGGACCTAAATTCTTCTCAATGCGCCTGATAGACCGATACCTGCTCCGACAGCTCCTTGGGCCGACCGTCATGGCGACGGCTGCCCTGACGGCGGTTGCATTGCTGTCAACCAGCCTCGCCCAACTCGACCTGATCGTGCGGCAACGGCAAAGTGCTCTGGTGTTTCTCGAAGTTACGCTCCTGGCCATGCCGCAGTTGGTCAATATGGTCATGCCCATCGCGCTGTTCGTCGCAGCTCTGGTTGCCTTAAACCGGCTCCATGTAGATCAAGAGATCGTCGTGTGCTTTGCAGGCGGGATGAGCCGGTGGCGCGTCATCTCGCCAGCCCTGCGTCTCGCCTCGACCGTCATGGTGCTGGCCCTATTCCTCAATCTCTGGGTTCAGCCGGCCGCGTTACGCACAATGCGCGAGGTCCTGTTTGAAGTGCGGACTGACCTCGCCGCCACCTTGGTGCGACCCGGAGAATTTACCGAGCCGTCTCCCGGCCTGACCGTCTATGCCCAATCGATTGACAATGGAGGGTTGATCCACAACCTCTTCATCCACCAGTCGAAGGACAACGGTGCCGCCACCACCTATACAGCCGACGAAGGCCGCATGATCAAGCTGGGGTCCAAGCCCGTCTTGATGATGCACAAGGGCTCCACCCAAGAGTTCTCCCGAACCGGGGTTCTGAACTTCCTCTCGTTCGACGACTACCCTTTTGAACTCTCGAGCTTGGTCAATTCCAGCGAGCTGGTGCATTACAAGCCCTCTGACAGATACCTCCATGAACTGCTCTTCCCCGACCTGACCCAGGATTGGGAAAAACGAAATCATGAAAAGCTGTTGGCTGAGGGCCATGCAAGGCTCTCCACACCGATCTATAATCTCACCTTCATGTGCATGGCCCTGTGGGCGATCATCGGCGGCGGCTTCTCGCGATTGGGCTACGGGCGACGCATTGCAGCCATCGCCGCCTTAGCTGCAGTCCTACGGATCTTCGGGTTTGTGGTTGAGGCCGCGAGTGAGAGCGCCGCTTGGCTGAATATCTTGCAGTATGCCGTGCCGATCCTCGGCGCAGCTTGGGCACTTCGCGCCCTGTTCCGACAACCCGTATCGCGATTTATCGACATCCGAAAAACCGCTGGCCCCAGGGCCTTTGGCTCCATGAGATCGGCATGATCGGCATCGGTCGCCTTGAACGCTATGTCTTGAGCCGGAATTTCGCCGGTTTGGGCGCGGCCTTGGCCGTCATCGCCTCGGTGATCTTGCTGGTACAGTTTGTCGACCTGTCACGATCGGTTGGCGTGCGGGCCGATGTCGGTGTCGGACAGCTCTTCGGGCTCACCCTCCTAAAGGCACCGGCCCTAATCCTACTCCTGCTGCCATTCGTCTTTCTAGGCGGTGGCATCAGCGCCTATGTCGGCATGAACCGGCGCAGTGAACTTGTCGCCATGCGCGCGGCTGGCGTGTCGGCTTGGCGGTTTATCCTCCCGTCAGCCTCAATCGCCTTCATACTTGGCCTGCTAACCGTCACAGTCTTCAACCCGCTAGCCGCGATGTTGAGCGCCCGGTTTGAGGCTGACCGCGCAGGGCTGATGGAAAACTATGCCTCAGACGCCCCTAAGGAAGTTTGGTTGCGCCAGGGTGATGATCGCAATCTGATTGTCATCCACGCCAAGTCTCGCGATGCGCGTCAGGGCGGGGTGCATCTGCTCGGCGTGTCCCTGTTCGTATACCAGAAGGACGACAAGGGACTGCCTCAGTTCAAACGTCGCCTGGAAGCTGCCCAGGCGCAGCTCGAGCCCGGCTTCTGGCGGCTGACTGATGTCCGCGAGGCCTCGGCCGGGGAAAGCTCCGTACGCTCCGACTCGCTGTCGATTCGCTCCAGCCTCGATGCCGAATCAGCAATGGAGCGATTCTCATCGCCAGAGGCCATCGCCTTCTGGCGCCTGCCTGATGCCATCAAACAAACCGAGCAGGCTGGCTTCAGCGCCAATGGCTATCGGCTGCGCTTCCACCAGTTGCTGGCCACGCCCTTCCTGTTTGCGGCCATGTCGATCCTCGCAGCGGCATTCTCCCTGCGTTTGGTGCGTTTGGGCGGCCTTGCCGGGCTTGCAGGTGCCGGTGTCGCGGTCGGATTCGTGTTCTTCTTCTTCAATCAATTCTCCGGCGCGCTGGCTGGAGCCGACATAATTCCATTGTCTTTGGCTGCCTGGGCACCGCCACTGATTGCCATGCTGTCCGGACTAATGCTGCTCTGCTACACGGAAGACGGTTGAATCGTTGGCTGACCGCGCTATCCATCTAGCCGGGGGCCGCAATAGGGAAGTTCATGAGTTCGAGCGGGCGTACACCCTCGGCGAAACGCGGTTTGCTTGCGAGCGTTGCACTCGTGGTTTTGTCTTGGGCGGGACTGGCGAGCGCTGCTGAGCCGCCGCGCGCCAACCCACTGGTGCGCCCTGTCATCGGCGACGGGCTTAAGGACGGAGAGCTCTACCTCGAAGCTGACCTGCTGATCCGCGACGACAAGACCGGTATCACTACCGCACGCGGCGGCGTTGAAGTGCGCTATCATGGCCGCACCATCCGAGCCGATGAACTGGTTTATGATCAGGGTCGCGGCGTAATGACGGCCAAGGGTCACGTCGAAATCATCAACGCCGACAAGAGCGTCGACTACGCAGACCAAATTGTTTTGGACGATCAAATGCAGGCTGGCGTCATACGCGGTTTCGCAAACCGCAGCGAACCCGGCATTAAGATGGCCGCCGCTAGCGCTGTTCGGCGAAATGAGAATGTGAATGAGCTAAATCGTGCGATCTATACCCCTTGCGACATTTGCGCGCCGGACGGCTCGAACAAAGCGCCGAGCTGGTCGATCAAAGCCGAGAAGGTCATCCAGGATAAGGCCCACCAGGTCGTCTATTACCGCAACGCCACGGTTCAAATTCTTGGCTTCCCGGTTCTCTACCTCCCGGTCTTCTGGCATCCAGATCCGCAAGCCGTGCGAAAATCTGGCTTCCTGCCGCCAAATTTCGGGGGATCAAATCGTCGGGGGTTATCCTATGAGCAACCCTATGTTCAGGTTCTCACCAAATCTTCGGATTTGACGATAAGTCCTCAAATTAACACGAAAGTTAACCCGTTTCTTAATGCGAGATATCGCCAGCGGACGGCGTCTGGCGCGCTCGAGGTCCGCGGCGGCTTCACCCAGGACACCGACTTTGACGGCAAGGGCAATGCTTTCGGCGCGGACACGTCGCGCAGCTACGTCCTAGCCTCCGGGGCCTTCGCCTTAAGCGACAAA
>JANLPX010000445.1:0-1547 GCA_031367485.1 Alphaproteobacteria bacterium
CGATCTGGACCGCGCGGTCGTGCTGATGCGCGAGACCCGCGCCCTGGACGACACCCTGGCCCTTGCCGCCCGCTACGCCGACAGCGCCAAGGCGGCGATTGCGGACTTCGGCGGCGTCACCTGGCGGCCGGCGCTGCAGGACCTGGCGGATTTCGCGGTGATGCGCCGGGCCTAGAAGCCGGTGAACAAGCGGTCGAGGGCGCGGCGGATGGCGTCTTCGTGGGCAATGAGGTTGCCAGCATTGCGCCGCAGATCGCTACGATTGAGCGCGACCAACTCAGGAACGGATACGACGAAACGGCCGCCGTTGAATTCGACCTCAATACTTGCTCCGGTGTAGGTCGACCGTCCGTCGTCAGGGATAAGGGGCGCTACGACGACCGTTGGAACGCCTTCGAAAAAGTGAGATTGCATCACCACGACGTAGGGCATCCCCGGTCGCGAGCGGTCAGAAGGATTTTCATAGACGTCGAACTGTCGCACCTACCAGGTCCGCAAATCTTCCCCGAAGACCCCGTACCTCTCGATCCGCTCCTTGTGAGCTTTGATGGCCTCGGCGTTTTCTTCAGCCCACTGGGCCGCCAAAGCGTCTTCAGCCTGCCGACGGGCCTTTGACAGGGCAACTCGCAGAGCACCCTCCGCAACTCGAACTATATCCACGCCAGCGGCTTCGGCTTTTGCCATCAGGTCAGGATCAATCTTGAGTTCAGGCTTTCCCATCTCACGAAGATATCCCTGTGCGAACCACCCGTCACCTCACTCCGCAAACGGATAGGGCAGCGGCCCCGACCGGAACAGAATCACCGGGTTCTCGTCATAGTCGCCCATCTCGGTGTCGGCGGTGGCCGAGAACGCCACCACGGCCGGGCGCAACGGCCCCAGCCGCTCGGCCTTGCGCCGGGCCTCCTCGGCGGTCTTGCAGCCGACCTGTTGCTCGGCCTTCAGCGACTTGCCGCGTCCGGCCTTATAGGACTGGACGATGTAGACGGTTTCCTTGGCCATGGGCCTTCACGCGCCGGTTTGTGGGCGGGGTCAATGGGCTGCGAACTGATGGCTCCACGGTCGATCATCGACCGACGAAAATCCCATAGCTTTCCAGAACCGCTCTGCGCCCGGATTGCCGGCGTGCACGGTGACCAACAGCGTCTGGCCCAGCGCCTCGTTGAGAAGCGCACTGGTGATAGCCCGCGCCACGCCGCGGCCACGCGCCGCCTTGGCGACATAGAGCCGGCGCATTCGGATCGCCGCCGGCTCGGTTGGTTCGACCGTCATCCCGCCAATCCCCACCAGTTCACCGCCTTCGAAGGCGGCCAGTAGGGCGAGGAAGATTTCAGGCGTCTCGGCCATCTCGGTTGCCAGCCGCGCCATGTGACGATGGCCTTCAACATCGGCCTCGGCCCTGAGGGCGTCAAAGCCGTCCGGCAGTGTGCCGGCGATCCTGGCGAGTTGGAGTCTCACCCCGGCCCGATCATCTTCTCCGGCCGCACCCATTCGTCAAACTCCGCATCGCTGAGATAGCCGCCGCCGACCGCTTCTTCCCGTAGCGT
>JANLPX010000455.1:0-6276 GCA_031367485.1 Alphaproteobacteria bacterium
TGATCAGCTGTTTCGCCGCGTCATGGCCCCCAATTATGCGGGACCTTTTGTGCGAGTGGGTCGTCTATTCGCGCCGCGCTATCGCCAGGCCAGCCTCTACAGCCTGACCACCCTCAGAGAAGACGCGCGCGAGGCACGCAAATTTGCCTATGGCGACGTCGCTCAAGCCTTCCGACAATTCGTTGGGGGGTACAATCAGAACCGGCCCTTCTTGGTGGTTGGTGTCGAGCAGGGGGGTACCCTAGCGGCGCGCCTGCTGGCAGAGGAGGTGGCGACGCATCCGGAAATCAAGGCGCGGTTGGCTGGTGCCTACATGATTGAGGCGGTTACGCCAGCGGACGCCCCGCCATTGCCGCCATGCCAGAGGCGAACAGAATCTGGATGTTTGGCCGCATGGGTGAGTACGTTTGAAAACGATATTGCCGGCGCCCAGGATCTACAAAATAGATCTCTGGTTTGGGCGCAGGGTGGCGACCTGGGCAACCTGAATGGCCGAAAGCCGCTGTGTTTCAATCCGTTGTTGGGAGCGACGACAGACCAACCGGCGCCAGCGCGGGCCAGTTTGGGGGCAGCCAATGCCACAGGCTTGGAATGGGGGGCTAGGCCAGCCTTTCTTACGCGGCAAATTTCGGCGGTTTGCCGCGACGGGGTACTACGGGTTTCTCGGCCAAAGTCGGCGATGCTTAAGCCGTCCGGGTCGTGGGCAGACCGCCAGAAGGAACCGGCCTATAATCTGTTCTATGCCGACCTCGAGGCTGATGCGAAGGCGAGGGTCCTTGCCCTTAGCCAGCGTCCTTTAGTGGCGAGCCCGGACGCCAGTCGAAGAGCTCCTGCAGTACCCTGAGTGCCTGACCCCGTGGGCTGGTGAGGGCCGGGTCGCGCGCCAAGATCAGGCGTGCATCGTCACCGGCTGTGAGGAAGAGGTCACGGTGGGCGATGGGTTCGGCGAAGACGTAGGCCGGGAAACCGGATTGACGGAGGCCAAGCGCGTCGCCGCCGCCGCGTAGTTCGAGGTCCGTCTCGGCGATCTGGAAACCGTCATCGGTGCGACGCAAGATATCCAGGCGTTTCTGGGCGTTTTCCGAGAGAGGTGGATCGTAGAGCAGGACGCAGGAACTTTCCTTGCGGCCACGTCCCACACGCCCACGCAGTTGGTGCAACTGGGCCAAGCCGAAACGTTCGGCCTGTTCGATGATCATGATGGTGGCGTTGGGGACATTGACGCCGACCTCCACCACGGTAGTGGCGACCAGAACCTGGATTTTGCCGTCAGCGAAGTCGGCCATGACGGCGTCCTTCTCGGAAGGTAGCATCTTGCCGTGGACCAGTCCAACACTGGGACCGATCTGGGCGCGGAGTTCGGCAGCGCGGATCTCTGCGGCCTTAAGGTCGACAAACTCGGATTCTGAGACCAGGGGGCAGATCCAGAATGCTTGGGCACCTTCGCTGACCGCCTGTTTCAGACGCGCCTCGACCTCTGCCACACGGGTCATCGGTGCGGCGCGGGTGGCGACGGGGGTGCGACCGGGGGGCTTCTCATCGATGCGGCTGACATCGAGGTCGCCATAGAGGGTGAGCTCTAGGGTGCGCGGTATAGGCGTGGCGGACATAGCGATCAGGTGGACGGCACGACCCTTAGCTTGCAGGCGTTGGCGCTCGGCGACGCCGAACCGATGCTGTTCGTCAACGACAGTGAGTTGGAGTTGATGGAAGATCACTTCGTCTTGAAAGAGCGCGTGGGTGCCGACGGCGATCTGGGCTGTGCCTGAGGCCAGGGCGCGGAGCTTTTCGGCCCGCAGAGCGCCCTTGTCACGACCTGTCAGCAGGACGGCGGTGATGCCGTGGGCAGCCAAGGGCACCGCCAAGGTCTCAAAATGCTGGCGGGCGAGGATTTCGGTGGGGGCCATTAGGGCACTTTGGGCGCCCGCTGCTGTGACGTCGGCCATGACCAGCATGGCGACCACTGTCTTGCCTGATCCGACATCGCCCTGGACCAGGCGACTCATCCGTTCGCCTGCTTGAAGGTCGCCGCGAATTTCTGAAAGGGCGCGAACCTGGGCGTTTGTTAGCTTGAAGGGCAGGTCGGCCTCAATGGCGTCGGCCAAGGTGCTGGCGGGGACCTTGGGAGCCCGGTCCTTGCGGCGCTCGGCCTTTCGCTGGGCCATGGCCAATTGGTGAGCGAGGAGTTCGTCATAGGCTAGGCGGCGTATATGGGAGGCCTGAGGGAGGAGGTCGGCCTCAGACTGCGGGGTATGGAGCAGGGTGAGCGCCTCTCGCCAGCTGGGGAGCTGTTCGCGAGCTCTCCAGGCGGGATCTTGCCACTCTGGCAGGTCGGGGGCGCGGCTCAGGGCCTCCAACACGAACTTGCGGACATTGCGGGCTGGTAGCCCGGCGGTGGCCGGATAGACGGTTTCGACCTGGGGGATGTCGTCGGCCCGATCCGGCGGCACCATATAGTCCGGGTGAGCGATCTGCAGGGTCAGGCCGAAACGCTCGACCTTGCCGGAGACGAGGCGTTTGGCCCCCACGGGGTGTTTGACCGGAAGTTGATTGGCAAAGCTACCAAAGAACACGAGGTCTAGGGTGCCCGTACCGTCATAGGTTTTGATCCGCCAGGGCTGTTGCGGACCGCGTGGTAGGATA
Source organism: Alphaproteobacteria bacterium (assembly GCA_031367485.1). Classification (GTDB taxonomy): domain Bacteria; phylum Pseudomonadota; class Alphaproteobacteria; order Caulobacterales; family Caulobacteraceae; genus Phenylobacterium. The sequence continues at coordinate 2,644 of JANLPX010000455.1, forward strand.
TGGGCGTCGATCTCCACCAAGAACGTCTGAGTGTCACCTTCGATGGCATCCACGACGGTGGACATGGTGCGCCGGATCAGGCCGTGGGGCTTGAGGAACAACACGTCGCGGATGATAGGTCCGGCCAGTTTATCCAATAGCGGGGTAATACGAACGCCCACGCCCTTCAGCGTGGTGATTGGCGCGTAGAGCGGGAAGAGGATTTCCGGTCGCATCGTGGAAGAATAGCCCAAAAAGGGGGCCACTGCGCCTAGCCTTATCAACGAGGCCGCTCTATATCCGCCGCTGTCTTATGTCCCACGACGACTCCCGGTTAAAAAAGCTGAAGTTCCGGGCTTGGCATCGCGGTTTTCGAGAAGCGGATCTCATCTTGGGGCCGTTTGCAGACCGCTATGTCTCGAGTTTTGATGCGGCGCAGCTGGACGGTTTTGAAGCCCTTCTCGAATTTCCGGATCAGGACCTTTACGAGTGGATCGTGGAGCGCGTACCGACTCCGCCTGAGGTGAACGGCGAATTGATGAGCATGATTAAGGTGTTCCGAGATCAAGTTCACAAGTCCTTGGGTCCTGAACATGGCGGCTGACGGCGCGCGCGCGCCTTCCCAGGCCGATACCCGGCGGATCGGTTCTGATCCGGGCCGACTGGACCTGATCGGCGCGCCCGAAGGGTTCGACGCTCTCGTGATGGCCGATATCGTCAAGGCGCGGGGGGGCTTGAGTCTATTCGTGGCGCGCGATGGCTCGCGGTTGTCGGCATTTGTCGACGCGTTCGGGTTCTTTGCGACTGGGGTTGAAGTGATCAGCTTCCCATCTTGGGATTGCCTACCCTATGACCGTGTAGGCCCATCGCCCGGTGTAGCGGCGCAACGGATGACGACGCTGGCGCGGTTAGTCCAAGGGCTGGATCCCAAGCGCCCGACTCTGCTCGTGACAACGATGCCTGGCGCGATACAGCGCGTGCCTCCACGTTCGGCCGTGCAAGGCGCGACCTGGGGGGCAAAGGTCGGCCACGTTGTCGAAATCGCGGTGCTGGAGCGCTATTTCGCGGTCAATGGCTATCAGAGGGCCTCGACCGTGTCGGAGCGGGGCGAATTCGCCATTCGCGGCGGGGTTATCGACGTCTTCCCGCCTAACGCCGAGGAGCCGGTGCGGTTGGACCTGTTCGGCGACACGCTGGAATCAATCCGGGCCTTTGATCCGGAGACCCAGCGGTCCACCAAACAGTTGAAGGACGTCGCCCTGTTGCCAGTCAGCGAGGCTTTGCTCGACAAGGATTCCATCGCGCGGTTCCGACGTGGATATGTGGAAGCGTTCGGTGCACCTGGCGGCGATCCGCTGTATGAGACTGTCAGTGAGGGTGGGCGACGGGCGGGGATGGAGCACTGGCTGCCGCTGTTCTATCCGCAGTTAGAGACCCTGTTCGACTATTTGCCAGCTGACACTCTGGTGGCACTTGATCACCTGTCGGAGCAGGCCAGGGGCGAACGCGTGGCGATGATCGCGGACGCCTATGACGCGCGCGCTCAGGCTGATCGCAAGGTTCACTATCATCCGCTGGAGCCTCAGGGCCTTTATCTCAGCAATGAGGAGTGGCGCAGCCAACTTGCAGTGCGAGCCACGCGGCAATTCTCAGCCTTTCAGGAGGCGAAGGGCGAGGTCGTAGTAGATATGGGCGCCCGGTTAGGCCGGGTGTTCACTGCGGAGCGTAAGCAGGACTCGGTCAACCTGTTCGAAGCCACGGCGGACCATGCGCGCAGGCTGATGAGCGCGGGCAAACGAGTGATGTTCGCGTCGTGGTCTGAAGGCTCATCGGAGCGGCTGGGCATCATGCTGGCAGATCACGGGCTGGAGGGCGTGACCCTGGCTCCCTATTGGGATGCGGCCCGTGCTGCTGACCCAAAGAAGCCACTACGGGTGGTGCTGCCCTTAGAGTCTGGGTTTGAGACCGAGACCCTGGCCGTCATTTCCGAGACCGATATTCTGGGTGACCGGCTGGCGAGGCCGCGTAAGCGGCGGCGGGCCTCGAACTTCTTGGCGGAGGCTTCGTCGCTAACACCCGGCGATCTGGTCGTGCATATCGACCACGGGATCGGGCGCTATCTGGGCCTGAAGACTCTAGAGGTACAGGGCGCGCCGCATGACTGCCTAGAGCTGCAATATGGCGGCGAGGCCAAGCTCTACCTCCCAGTCGAGAATATCGATTTGCTGACCCGCTACGGCGCGGAAGGCGAGGGGGTTCAGCTCGACCGTCTGGGCGGCGCGGCCTGGCAGGCCCGCAAGGCACGGGCCAAGGCGCGGTTGCGCGATATGGCCGAGGGGCTGATCCGCATTGCCGCTGAGCGGGCCATGAAGACCACCGACCCCATCGATCCGCCGCATGGGGTGTTCGACGAATTCTGCGCCCGGTTCCCCTATGAGGAGACCGACGACCAGTTGGCCGCTATTGGCGACGTGCTGGAGGATCTGACCTCCGGCAAGCCGATGGACCGGTTGATTTGCGGCGACGTGGGCTTTGGCAAGACCGAGGTGGCGCTGCGTGCAGCCTTTGTGGCGGCGATGAGTGGGATGCAGGTGGCCATTGTCGCGCCGACCACGCTGCTGGCACGTCAGCACTATAAGACCTTTACGGAACGGTTCCAGGGCTGGCCGATACGCGTGGCGCGGCTATCGCGGATGGTGCCCACCAAGGAAGCCAATGAGACCCGCGAGGGCCTGGCGCGCGGCGAGATCGAGGTGGTTATCGGCACCCATGCGGTACTGTCCAAACAGGTCAGCTTCAAGCACTTGGGCCTGGTGATTGTCGACGAGGAACAGCATTTCGGGGTCAAGCATAAGGAGAAGCTGAAAGAGCTTCGTGCCGAGGTGCATATGCTGACCCTGACGGCCACCCCGATCCCGCGCACGTTGCAGATGGCGCTTTCGGGCCTGCGCGAGATGTCGATCATCGCCACGCCGCCAGTCGATCGTTTGGCGGTGCGCACCTATGTGACGCCCTTCGACCAGATCGTGATCCGGGAAGCTCTGCTGCGGGAGAAGTACCGTGGCGGGCAGGCCTATTACGTGGTGCCGCGTATCTCTGACCTGCCCGATCTAGAGCGCTATCTGCGGGAACAGGTGCCGGAGGTGCGGTTCGTGGTGGGGCATGGACAGATGGCCCCTACCCAGCTCGAAGAGGTGATGACCGCCTTCTATGACGGGCGGTATGACGTGCTGCTCTCGACCACGATTGTGGAAAGCGGGCTGGATATTCCGACCGCCAACACCCTGGTGATCCACCGGGCTGACATGTTTGGCCTTTCACAGCTTTATCAATTGCGCGGCCGGGTCGGGCGGGCCAAGGCGCGGGCCTATGCCTATATGACCACACCGGCGGAGAAGCAGATCACGCTGTCGGCCGAGCGCCGGCTGAAAGTGCTGCAGTCGCTCGATAGCTTGGGGGCTGGATTCCAACTCGCCAGCCACGACCTCGACCAGCGGGGCGGTGGAAATCTGCTGGGCGAGGAGCAGTCGGGCCATATCCGCGAGGTCGGTGTCGAGCTCTATCAGCAGATGCTGGAAGACGCAGTCACAGAGCTACGCGCCCAGGCCGGCAAGGAAGACCTATCGTCAGATCGCGGCTGGTCGCCGCAGATCA
>JANLPX010000483.1:0-2206 GCA_031367485.1 Alphaproteobacteria bacterium
CAGTTTATCGAAGATCAGCTTGATTGGGCCGCTGGTCGCCTCAAAGGCACCACCGGCCACGATGAGGCCAAAGATGACGATGGAAATCGCCCAGATCATGAACCAACCGCGCCAGAACCCGCTCATCCCGCTCTCCAAGAGTTTGCGACGCACAGCGCGCCAGGGAGGACACTTTCGACAGAAGCCTGCAGGCTGGCAATTACCTCCAAGGTCGTTGATGTGGATCGCTAGTTGCGAGAATGTGGCGCACGCACGGGAGAGCCATTGTGTCCCTATCCACCCTGGAAACGCGGCCTGAAGCTGAGTGTGGGTTTCCGCGCCTGCTGCGGGAATGGCGTCAAAAGCGGCGGTTGTCGCAGCTGGATCTGGCGCTCAATTCCGGAGTTTCGCAACGCCATGTGAGCTTCCTGGAGTCCGGCCGGGCCAATCCCAGCCGCAATATGATCCTGCAATTGAGTGAAACCCTGGAGGTGCCGCTGCGCGACCGCAATGTTTGGCTAACGGCGGCCGGTTTCGCACCGTTGTTTCGCACCCGGACCTTGGACGACCCGCAGATGGGACAAGTGATTAGCGCGGTGCGCATGATGCTGACCGCCCATGAGCCGTTTCCAGCTATCGCGCTTGACCGCGCCTGGAACATCAGAATGTCCAACACCGCCTTTGACCGGCTCGACGCTCTATTGGGGCCAGATGTGTGGGCGCGGATAGGCGGGGCAGAGCGCAATCTGATGCGGTTGTTCTTCCACCCTCAGGGTATTCGGCCCCTAGTCACCAATTGGGCGGTGGTGGGGCCGCTAACTTGGCGGCGAGCTCAACGAGAGGCAGAGGCCCTGGACGGGCGCGAGATGAAGGCGGTGCTGGCGGAACTGGCACCCATGCAAGACCCGCAGATTCTGTGGTCGGCCCCCGACACGGCGCTGACGCCGGTGGTTGCGTTCAACATCCTGGTTCAGGGGGTGCAGATTTCGACCTTTGCGGTGGTCGCTACTTTTGGCACGGCCCAGGACGTAACCGCCGACGAGTTAAGGATCGAGACCCTGTTCCCTGCTGATGCAGCGACAGAAGCGCTTTTCCGCAACCCCGCGCAGAGCGGCTGATAACCCGTCAGGTAATTGCGCGGAGCGGGCTCAAGCTCGATTATCCTCAAGCAACTCGCGTTAGGAGACTCGAATGACTGAAGCGGCCCAATCTCCCCTGGAGGTCGTCCGGCAATTCATGAAACTCATGGAGCCGCTGAACTATGATGAAGCGCTCAAGCTTATCTCCGAGGACTGCGAATACACCAACCCTCCACCCTTTGGCACGGTGCGTGGGCCAAAGGGTGTCCGTGCAGTGCTTGAGCCGTTTTTCGCCCCGACCCTGGACAATGAGTTCAAAGTGGTGCGCGAGTCCGTTTCCGGACCAATCGTGTTCCTAGAACGTCTAGACCGACACCTATTCGGCGAGACATGGGTCGAGCTACCAGTGACTGGGGTCTACGAAGTGCGCGGCGGCCTGATCACCCATTGGCGGGACTATTTCGACACGCCGACGATCATGTCGCAGATCCCGAGCGCTTAGGTTCAGGTAGCGCAAGCGGCGCGGATACGGCAGATTGGGGTCTTTCCAACGAGGCGGAGACCCCGATGAGTGATCGCTTTACGTCGCAGCATCTGGAAACATGGCGACGCGACGGTTGTGCCCCGATCCACAACTTCTTCTCTCCAGATGAGGTCGCTGGCCGTCCAGGCCGAGTTCATTTCGGTGTTTGGTCGCGCTGAAAGCGGAGCAGAGGATGCGCTGGATAACGGCGCGGGGACTTAGGCGTAAGTAAGTGAACTCAATGACCCCTCTTTCGATTGCCGTTATCGGTCCCGGCGCTATCGGTAGTGCCTTTGCTTATCGGCTGGCGCTCGCCGGTCATGATGTCACGGTTGTCGCGCGTCCAGGCTCGGCTCGCCTGCAGCAGCTGACACGTGATCACGGCGTCATCGATAAAGCCGGTATGCAAGCGGCGATGCGCGTTGCGGACCAGCTGGACCCGCAAACCGCCTACGATCTTGTTGTCGTCACAACGCTGGCCCATCAGGTCGACGCGGTGTTACCGGCTTTGCAGGCCAGCAAAGCCAAGTGCGTTCAGTTCATGTTCAACACCTTTGACCCCGAACGCCTGAGGGTCGCGATGGGCGATGATCGGTGCAGCTTTGGCATGCCGTTCGTGATGGCG
>JANLPX010000513.1:0-2005 GCA_031367485.1 Alphaproteobacteria bacterium
GTGCCGTGCTGGCTGGTAGCGGCGTTGCGCTTTCCACTATATTCCCTGCATGGGCGCGGAGCGGCACGTCGGGCAGCAGCATGGGTGCCGCAAATTCGCCGTCCCAAGTGCTGAGCGGCGACCATATTGCCCTCACCATCGGCGAAGCCCATTTCAGTGTCGGCGGAAAAGGCGGGCATGCGGTGACAGTCAACGGAACGCTTCCCGGGCCGGTCATCCGATTGAAGGAAGGCCAGAAGGTTCGGCTCGCCGTAACCAACACGCTGAAGGAAGATTCGTCGATCCACTGGCATGGGGTTCTTCTTCCCTTCCAGATGGATGGTGTTCCCGGCGTTAGTTTCCCCGGAATCAAGCCGGGCGAGACATACAACTACGAGTTCGAGGTCAAGCAGTCGGGGACCTACTGGTATCACAGCCATTCAGGCATGCAGGAAGCCATGGGCCATTATGGGGCGATCGTGATCGACCCGGCAGGAGCCGATCCTGTCGCCTACGACCGCGAGCATGTGATTGTGTTGTCGGATTGGAGCTTCATGCACCCGATGGCGCAACTCCGGAAGCTGAAGGCGATGGGCGGCTACTTCAACCACAACAAACAGACTCTTGCGGGGTTGCTCGAAGGCAAGGATCAATCCCAGGCCGACCGCGCAATGTGGGGCAAGATGCGGATGGACCCGACCGACATCTCCGACGTCAACGGCTCGACCTACACCTATTTGATCAACGGGCACGGTCCGCAGGAGAATTGGACGGGGCTGATTGCTCCTGGCGAGCGGGTCAGACTTCGCATCATCAATGCTTCCGCCATGACCAATTTCAATGTGCGCATTCCCGGCTTGCCCATGACGGTCGTTGCCGCCGATGGCCAGCACGTCCAGCCCATCGAAACCGACGAGTTCCAGATTGCCATCGCCGAAACCTATGACGTGATTATTCAGCCCAAGGACGATCAGGCTTACGGGCTTATCGCCGAAGCTATTGACCGCTCAGGCCAGTGCCGTGCCACGCTCGCTCCTCGCATGGGCATGGTCTCCGCCATTCCCACCATCCGTGAACGCCCGCTCCTGACCATGAAGGACATGGGCATGGGTGATATGGATATGTCTGGCGGCGACATGGCGGGCATGGATCACAGCGCGGCGGGCCACGACATGGGCTCGATGAAGATGCTCGACCCTTCGGTCGCACCGCAGGTCAAAATGGGGCCGGGAGTGGCTACGCTTGCCCCTATGCCGATGGATCGAACCGGCGAGCGCCCGACCGGACTTGAGAAGGTGGATCACCGCGTCCTGACCTACAAAGACCTCAAGTCGCGCGATCCCAATGGCGACACCCGCAAGCCATCGCGTGAGCTCGACTTGCACCTGACCGCCAACATGGAGCGCTACATGTGGTCGTTCGATGGGGTGAAGTTCAGCGAAGGGGCCGACCCCATCGCCTTTCGCCACAATGAGCGGGTGCGGCTGAACCTGATCAACGACACGATGATGCCGCATCCGATCCATCTGCACGGTCATTTCTTTGAGGTTGTAACCGGCAATCCCGGCCATCACCCGCTCAAGCACACGGTAAACGTGCTTCCCGGCGGCAAGGTCTCGGTCGATTTGACTGCAGATGCGCTGGGGGATTGGGCGTTTCATTGCCACATGATGCTGCACATGATGACCGGGATGTTCCGGGTCGTGACTGTCCGTCCCGAGGAGGACGCGGCATGAAGTTGCTCCTGCTCGCCACGGTCGCTGTCTTGGCGGTTTCATCGCCTGCCGCCGCGCAGATGGACATGAATATGCCGGGGATGAATATGCCAGCCAGACCGGCAGCCAAGCCGGCGCCCAAACCGAAGCCAAAACCGGCTGTGCGCCGAACTGCACGGCCGCCAGCGACGGCACGGACTCAGACAAGAGCAAGGCCGGGAAGGCCGCTTGTGCAGCAACCTGCGGCGCCTGCTGCCGCGCGTGCGTCCGCAAATGATGGTATGACCGATATGCCGGGCATGGATATGGCC
>JANLPX010000060.1:0-6317 GCA_031367485.1 Alphaproteobacteria bacterium
GTGGCGACGTCACCCTCAAGGGCGACCCATTCATGATCTTTAGTAAAGCGCATCAGGTCGGTCCTTCTTAGAGCTTGCGGACATAGCGGTGGGGAACGAAGGGCATCTTGACCACTTCGGCGGGCTGGGATTTGCCCCTGACGATCACGGTCAATTGGGTACCCGGAAAAGCAAAGGCGGGTGGCACAAAGCCCATTGCGATGGGGGCCGAAAGCGTTGGCGAAAACCCGCCTGAGGTTACGACACCGACGACCGCACCGGTGAGGTCGGCGATATCGGCCCCCTCCCGGGCCGGTGCACCCTCAAGAACCTTCAAACCCACGCGCTTACGCGAGGGCCCGTGCTCTAACTCGGCGGCGATGCGCGCCGAACCAGGAAAGTCCCGCGCGTCGCGGCGCTTCACAGAGACAGAAAAGGCTAGATCAGCCTCGATCGGACTGACGCTCTCATCGACGTCGTGACCGTAGAGCGGCAGGCCTGCTTCCAGGCGCAGACTGTCGCGCGCACCCAGACCAATAGGCCGTACTCGCTCATCGCTCAGCAACAGGTTCCATACCCGCTCGGCTTCATGGGCCGGAACCGAGATTTCGTAACCGTCCTCGCCGGTGTATCCAGAGCGCGACAGGATCAGGTCGGTTCCGAACCCCGCGACCGCACGAGAATCCATGAACACCATGGTCGCAGCTTCCGGCACGTGCGCCGCCAGAACCGCCGCCGCCTCCGGCCCTTGCAAAGCCATCAATGCCCGGTTTTCCAAACGCTCGATCCGGACCTGCCCCGCCAGCTCATCGTCGATCACCGCGAAGTCGTTATCCTTGCAGGCCCCGTTGACCACCACGAACAAGCCATCACCGTCAGGCCGCGCGGCCATCAGGTCATCAATGATACCGCCCTTCTTGTTGAGCAGGACCGAGTAACGTTGCTTGCCCAGTTTCAGACCGATGAAGTCGCCCGGTGTGACTTCCTCAAAAGCCGAGAGTGGCGAAACCCCGCGCAGCCGTGCCTGACCCATATGGCTGACGTCGAACAACCCCGCATGCTGTCGAGTCCACAGATGCTCTTTCAGCACCCCATCCCTATACTGCACCGGCATGGAATAGCCGGCAAAGGCCACCATCTTCCCGCCCGCAGCGACGTGCGCGTCATGGAGCGGCGTGGTCTTGAGGACATCTTCTGACAAAAACAGACTCCGGCTGATATGGCAGGCGCACGCGGAGGGGTTCTCCGATCACACCCTGCCCCCGCTGTCCTTGGAACCTGAGAGATTTAGAGCAACCCCGGAGTCTTGAGGCCACCCTTTGCTCCTTCGGCGAGCCTCCGTAGCGCAAAGCGCGAAAGAGGCTGCTTTCCAGCGTTTATCAGCCCTTCGCGGTCCGTTTGCCTGAGCGTTTCCGGGGCGGTTGCGCCTTCGGCTCCGAGCCCCGAAGGGCCCGATCTCTCCCGCGAGAGTCGGTAGAGAAACTGTGCGAAGCGACGAAGAGAGTCAATGTGCGACGCGGCTAGGCAGTCCCACATAAACCTGCACGTACCCCAACTCAGAAAATGGATATGTGGCATGCACTCGCTTGGTCTATACACATCGTGTGTATCATGTATAGAAAGTGCCAAATATCTATATAGATTGATCCCGCATGGCCCGGACTAACAGCTACGCTCCTCCGCCCCTACCCTTGTCGCTGGACCTCGAAACGAAACCCGTCCTAAAAAAGCTTGCGAGTGCACATCGCGCCTTAGCGGAGCTGAAGGGTACCGCTGGATTAGTTCCAAATGAAGCCATTCTAATAAATACGCTTTCGCTTCAGGAAGCGAAAGACAGCTCGGCGATTGAGAACATAATCACCACGCAAGACGACCTCTACCGCAGCGACGACCAAAGTAGCCGATTCACCAGCATCGCTGCAAAGGAGGTCTACAGCTATGCCGACGCGATGCGCAAAGGGTTCCAAACCGTTCGGACCACTGGCTTAATTACCCTCAACGACATCCTGGTTATGCAGGCGACATTGGAGCGCAATCAGGCGGGATTTCGTCGACTACCGGGTACAGCACTCAAGAACTACACGACCGGCGAGGTGGTTTTCACACCTCCCCAAACCTACGATGAAATCGCACTCCTGATGGCCAATCTCGAACAGTTCATAAATGGCGGAGATGCCCTAAGTCTTGATCCGCTCTTGAAGATGGCCGTGATCCATCACCAGTTTGAGACCATCCATCCTTTCTATGATGGCAACGGGCGGACGGGTCGGATTCTGAACATCTTATATCTCGTAAAAGAAAACCTGCTGGGCACGCCGATCCTATACCTCTCCCGCTACATCAATCAGCACAAAGCTGACTATTACCGCCTCCTCCAGGCCGTTCGGACTGATGGTGCTTGGGAGGAGTGGATCATATTCATGCTGGAAGGCGTTGAGCAAATGGCGGGTCAGACGACCCGGCTCGTCCATCAAATTCGGGATCTGATGTTCGACCACAAGGTCCAGCTGAGACGCGAACTACCGCGAATCTACAGCCAGGACCTCCTCAACAACACGTTCAGCCACCCATATAGCAAGATCGCCTATGTAGAGCGTGATCTAGGTGTAAGCCGCATTACCGCCACGCGTTACCTCGACGAAATGACGCGTATTGGGTTGATGCGGAAGCAGAAATTTGGACGCGAAAGCTACTATATGAACCGCGCGCTTATAGACTTGCTCGCCAGCACAGAGGTGTAGTGTCCTACATCTTCTCCGGTGCGGTGATCCCCAAGAGATCAAGCGCCTGCTCCAATTGCCGTAAGGTTGCCTCCGCCAAGCTCAGTCTTGAGGCACGAACCTCGGGCTCGGCCGGCAGGATCGGGCATGCCGCGTAGAATTTCGAGAAGGTTTGGGCCAGTTTGAAGGCGTGGTCAGCCACGAAATTCGGGGCCTTCTTCTCATAGGCATCGAGGACGGCCTGATCGAAGGCGTCGAGCAACAGCACCAAGTCGCGTTCGGAGGGTTCGGAAACCGCGATGGTTCCGGGCGCAAATCCAGCCTCGGCCGCGCGGCGCAGGACCGATTTCACCCGGACCGCCTGATAAAGCAGATAGGGCCCGGTCTTGCCCTCGAAACTCGAGAACCGATCCAGATCGAACACATAAGACGTGCCGCGATAGTTTTGCAGGTCGGCAAACTTCAGCGCCGCCACCGCTACCATCTGGGCTGTGGCCTCAAAGGCTTGCGGGTCCAACTCCGCGCCCAATTCGGCCTCACGCAATCGCTCGCGGGCTTTCTCACGGGTCATCTGGATCAGATCGTCGAGCTTCAGGACCCCGCCCTCCCGGGTCTTGAACGGCTTGCCGTCGGTGCCGTTCATGGTGCCAAAGCCGATGTGCTCCAGGCCGCCGGGTTGTACATAGCCCGCCAACTCTGCAGCGCGGAACACGATCTCAAAATGGTCGGCCTGCCGCTGATCAACCGCATAGAGTACCAGATGCGGGTCGAAACTGCGTTTGCGGTCCAATATCGTGGCCAGGTCCGTCGTCCCGTACATGGCAGAACCTTGAGACGAGACCACGAGCAACGGCGGCAAGTCGCGCTTATCGCCTTGCCGCACCACCCGAATGATCCGCGCGCCTTGGTCGTCCTCCAACAAGCCCTTGGCGTCCAACTCATCAACCATCGGATTGATCAGATCTTCGACGTCGCTCTCGCCCTTCCAGAGGTCAAAATCGACGCCCAGAGCATGGAAATCCCGCTCCAGAGCCACGCGCGTCACAGCATGAAAATGCCGCCACAACAGGAAATAACCGGGCGTACGATCCTGCAACGCCGCCGTGATCTTGCGCGCCCGGTCGCGGTAGTCCTCGTCGGTCTTGCCGCGCGCCGCAGCCTCTGGATACAGCCGATCAAGGTCTGCCAAGCTGACCCGGTCGCACAGCTCAAAGGCCTGTGTCTCCTCGGCTGCGGTCGGCGGCTCGCCCTTGGCATTGAGCGCCGCAACCAGTTCAGCGATCTGCGGATGCTCATCCATCACCGCGCCGATCAGCAGGCCCATCTGATAGCCCCAGTCGCCGAAGTGGGCATCGCCCAGCACTTCGTCGCCCCGAAACCGATAGATGCGCTTCACCGACTCGCCAATAATCGACGAACGCAGATGGCCAACGTGCATCGGCTTGGCCACATTTGGCCCGGCATAATCGATCAAGACCCGACGCTGGGTCTCGACCAGCCCTGCCCCAAAACGCGGATCGGCGGCAATTTCATTGGCACGACCCGACAGAGCGGTGTCGGAAACGCGCAAATTAATGAAGCCCGGCCCGGCGATCTCCACAGAAGCTAAGCGCACGTCGCCAGCCAGCGCGGCCACCACGCCTGTGGCGATCTCGCGCGGATTGCGTCCGGCAACCTTGGCCGCAGGCAGGGCCCCATTGCACTGAAAATCAGCCAGATCCGGACGGTCGGATGGCGTGACCCGCCCTAGTTCCGATGGCAGGCCATTTGCTGCAAAGGCCGAACCAACAGCCTCTGACAGGCCTCTCTTTAGATCACTCATTTTTGGGTCGAAGGACTCGCAGCGGCCACGGCGCCGGCGTTCAAGCGGAACCGCTTCCCCTCGCGGTTGAACGCGGCCATCTGCGGCGTCACATCAAAACCGATCAGAATTTCAAAATTCGAACCGGATGTGGTCAATGACGCGCGCGGAATAGAAATTTCACCAATATCTTCAGTCACATATACTCGGTCCTGGCCCGGCGCAAACTTCACCGGCAAATCGAAATAGGCCTTTTCGATGATCGACTGATTGCGGCGCGTGACAGCGACCCAATACCGATAACTCTTGCTTGAACCTTCGGCCTGAGGGCCTTTGCCCAGCTCAAACAAAACCTCGACCTGCACGGTAATCGGCTGATCATTCTTGTAAGCACAACCCGCTGAGATACTCTGGATCTCGCCGGTATAGCCAACGTCAGCCGACGCCTCCCGGCCGTTCTTGAACTCCACATACCGTCCTGCATCGTAGAGCACCTTGACATAGGGGCAGGGGCCGGCATTGCGCAGCTGCGGCAACGGGGCCTGGGTGTCGCCCCACTCCGCATCGCGCTTCTTTTTCTTGGATTGGTCTTGCTGCTCTTTGTCCGCCTCGCTGGGACGGCGGCCCTGCGCATAGGCCGTGACCGGCAAGGTGGCCGATGCGGTCAGCAGGGCAGCTACGGCAATCAACAGGGAACGGCGCATGGGGTCGTCCAAATAAGAGACTAGGCGAGCAAGGGCTCAGGATGGCACCCTACTAATGTCTATCGATTGCGGCTGCAACGCGGCTGGCGGGATAGGTTCAGAAGCCTTAAGTCAGAACCATGGTTCAAGACACGATCTCCCGCCGCCCCTTGAAGGTTCTGCTCGCTACCCCACGCGGGTTTTGCGCTGGCGTGGACCGGGCCATCCAGATCGTCGAGCGCGCGATCGAGAAGTACGGTGCGCCGGTCTATGTGCGCCACGAGATCGTCCATAACCGCCATGTGGTCGACCGCCTCAAGGCCCTGGGGGCCATATTCGTTGAGGACTTGGACGAGTGCCCGACCGACCGCCCCGTGGTGTTCTCCGCGCACGGCGTGCCGAAAACCGTGCCCGCCGAGGCCAAATCCCGCCAAATGCTCTATCTGGATGCCACCTGCCCCTTGGTCTCCAAGGTGCATGTCGAGGCGGGCCGCCACTATGATGCCGGTCGCGAGATCGTGCTGATCGGCCATGCCGGGCACCCCGAAGTGGTGGGAACCATGGGCCAACTCCCGGACGGTGCCGTTGCCCTGATCGAGACCGTCGCCGACGCCAACGCCTTCACGCCCCGTGACCCAGCCAATATCGCCTTCGTCACCCAGACCACGCTGTCGGTGGACGACACCGCCGAAATCGTCACGGCCCTGCGTGCCCGCTTCCCGGCCATTGCCGCGCCGCACAAGGAAGACATCTGCTACGCCACTACCAATCGCCAAGACGCCGTCAAGGCCATGGCGGCAGGCAGCGACATCGTGCTGGTCATCGGCTCCGCCAACTCCTCCAACTCCGTACGCCTGGTCGAGGTCGCCAAGCGCGCGGGCGTCCGCGAGGCCTACCTGATTGACGACGCTACCCACCTAGACCTAGCCTGGCTGGCCACCGCCACCACCGTCGGCGTCACCGCCGGGGCCTCGGCTCCTGAAGTCCTCGTCCAAGGCGTGATCGACAAGATCGCCCAGGCCTATGAGGTCCCGGTGGTCGAGGTCGAAACCGCCCGCGAGACCGTAAGCTTCAAACTGCCTGGGATGTTGGCGGTTTGACCTTCCCGCCACGCAGTGGGGGAAGTGTCACAAG
>JANLPX010000063.1:0-3260 GCA_031367485.1 Alphaproteobacteria bacterium
GCGGCTTTGGCCAAGTACGCGCGACAGTTCCCGGCGATCAACTTCTTCACCATCGACGACACCTTTGGCGGTTGGACCAAGGCGCAGGCCAAACACTTCGATGATGACGGCATGTTTGATCAGATCTATCGGCCCGGTTGATCGTGACCGATCTGCCGCTCAAACGGGCTTGGCGCGAGCCGAGTATCCTGCCGGGGTTTGCGCCGGCCCTGGGGTTCACGCTATTCTATCTCAGCGTGATTGTGCTGATCCCGCTGGCGGCGCTGATCGCGCGTCCGTGGGAACATGGCGTCGCGGGGTTCTGGCACACGGTCACCGACCCACGCGTCCTGGCCGCGTTGCGCTTGAGCTTTACCGCGTCGTTCGCGGCTGCCGTGGTCAATGTGGTCATGGGTCTTGTAGTAGCCTGGGCTCTAGTTCGCTACGATTTCCCAGGCAAGCGATTGGCCGACGCCGCCGTGGACTTGCCATTCGCTCTGCCGACGGCGGTAGCCGGTATCGCCTTGGCAACGATCTATGCCCGCAACGGTTGGGTCGGCAGCCTGTTTGATCCCTACGGCATCAAGATCGCCTATACGCCAATCGGGGTCTTTGTGGCTTTGGTCGCGGTGGGGTTGCCCTTCGTTGTGCGTTCCGTTCAACCTGTTCTCCAGGATTTTGAAGCCGAGATCGAAGAGGCCGCCCTCACGCTCGGTGCTCAGCCCTGGCAAAGCGCGGTGAGGGTCATTTTTCCAGCCATATTGCCCGCACTCATCACGGGCTTTTCCTTAGCTTTCGCCCGCGCGGTCGGGGAATACGGGTCGGTGATCTTCATTGCTGGCAACATGCCCATGAAGTCTGAAATCGCGCCGCTATTGATCATCATCAAGTTGGAACAGTTCAACTATGCGGGTGCGGCGTCGGTAGGATTGGCGATGTTGACGCTCTCATTCTTAGCTTTGTTGGCAGTAAACCTGGTGCAATTGCATTTTGCCCGGAAGGGCAGCCGATGAGAACCAGCACAGCCACCAAACCCCGCACGCTATCGGCTTGGGTGATCATCGGCTTGGCCATGGCATGGCTGGGATTGGTGATCCTATTGCCCTTGGCTTCGGTATTTGTGGAGGCCTTTCGCAAGGGTGTGGCCGTGTATCTGGAGACCTTCAAGGATCCCGATGCCATCGCCGCCATCAAACTGACCCTCACGGTCGCGGCCATAGCGGTGCCTTTGAACGCCATCTTCGGCGTCGTCGCAGCCTGGACGTTGACCAAGTTTGAGTTCGTTGGAAAGACCTTGCTGCTGTCATTGATCGACCTGCCGTTCTCGATGTCACCAGTGATCTCAGGGCTGGTCTGGGTCTTGCTGTTTGGAGCCAATGGTTGGTTTGGGCCCCAGCTTGAGGCCATGGGCATCAGCGTCATTTTCAATCTGACGGGGATCGTCCTGGCGACCATCCTGGTGACCATGCCCTTCGTTGCACGCGAACTGATCCCGTTGATGCAGTCTCAGGGCGTCGATGAAGAGACTGCCGCGATCACCCTGGGCGCGAGCGGATTGAGGACCTTCCTGAGTGTCACCTTACCGAATATTGCCTGGGGCCTTCTCTACGGCGTCCTGCTCTGTAACGCCCGGGCCATGGGGGAATTTGGCGCGGTATCGGTGGTCTCGGGCCACATTCGAGGCCTAACTGACACCATGCCTCTGCATGTCGAGGTGCTCTACAACGACTACAATTTCGTTGCCGCCTTTGCCGTGGCATCCCTTCTGGCGGGGCTCGCCTTGGTGACGTTGGTGCTTAAGAGCCTCCTGGAATGGCGTTTCGAGAGGCCGACCCTATGAGCTTGATCGTCGAAGATATCGCCAAGCGCTATGGCCGGTTTCCTGCTCTGAAGGGTGTGTCCTTGCACGCCGAACCCGGGGAATTCCTGGCCTTGCTTGGTCCGTCTGGCTCAGGGAAAACGACACTGCTACGGGTGATCGCAGGCCTGGAAAAGCCCGATGCGGGCAGAGTGCTGTTTGAGGGGCAGGACTTTCTCGCGTTGTCACCGCGTGAGCGGCGGGTAGGCTTGGTGTTTCAGCACTATGCCCTGTTCCGCCACATGACGGTGGCTAAGAATGTTGCTTTTGGTCTGTCCGTGCGACCTGCCAAGTTGAGACCAAGTCGTCCCGAAATCGAGGCGACGGTTAAGCGTTTGCTTGCCCTGGTTCAGTTGGAGGACCTGAGCGAGCGCTATCCCGCGCAACTGTCTGGCGGTCAACGGCAGCGCGTCGCCCTAGCCCGTGCCTTGGCGATTTCTCCGCGAATGCTGCTGCTCGACGAACCCTTTGGTGCGCTTGACGCCAAGGTGCGCCAGGAGCTTCGCCACTGGTTGCGGCGCATTCACAACGAGACAGGCATCACCACGATTTTCGTGACCCATGATCAGGAAGAGGCGATGGACCTCGCCGACCGGGTTGCTGTGTTGCGCGAGGGACGGATCGAGCAAATTGGTACGCCCCAGAACTTGGAAAGCCAGCCCGCGTCGACCTACGTCTTCGACTTTCTCGGTCAGTCTAATCAAGTAGTTGGGGAAGTTGCCGGCTCTGATGTGCGGTTTGCAGGCTTTACCGCGCCGGCCGTCGTGGCCCGCGGCGCATCAGGACGAACCGTTGCCTGGTTTCGGCCTTACGAAACTCTGATCAGTCTTGAGGGACCGGGCCTAGAGGTCGAGGTGACCAGCACATTGGTCAAAGGCGCGACGGTGCGCCTTGAGTGCACGGCCAAAGACGGTCAGATTTTCGCAGCCGATTTCGCGCGTGGCGCGTCCGAGGCGATCCACGGGATCGGAGCTCAGCTCTATCTTCGACCGAAACGGGTTTTTGTGTTCCCTGATGTGAGTTAGGCTTTGCAGTTCATAACGGAGGACTTCCCTATGTTCCGCCCTGCGCCAATTGTGCTCGCCGTTTCGCTATCTTTCGGAATGTTCGGATCGACGCTAGCTGCACCGATCCCGTCCAACATCACCAAGGCCTTGGCTGATCCCGCGCGACCGGCGGCTGATCTAGCCCGAGACGCTGCCCGTCATCCTGGGGATCTGCTGACCTTTGCTGGGGTTAAGCCCGGCGCGAAGGTCGCTGATTTCATTATTGGCGGTGGCTACTTCACGCGAATTCTCTCGGCAGCGGTGGGTCCCAAAGGCCATGTGACTGCCTATCAGCCTGAAGAGTTCATCCAGTTCCAGGCGAGCTATGGGGAAAATCTCAAGACGGTCGTCGCAGACTACAAAAACATCACGCCGCT
>JANLPX010000025.1:0-4304 GCA_031367485.1 Alphaproteobacteria bacterium
GGGGCCGGTGACCGCGCACCCCCGCGTTTGCCCGCTGACTGGCGAGCTGTTGTTCTTCGGCTATCAGTTGGCCCGCGCGCCTTACCTGACCTATTACCGCGCCGACGCGGCGGGCCATGTGGTGGAGGCCCAGCCTATCGACCTGCCCAATCCGGTGATGATGCATGACTGGAACATCACCGCCAACCATGTGGTGTTCATGGACCTTCCCGTGGTGTTTGACTTGAAGGCCGCCATGCGCGGCGAGCCGCCTTTGGCGTTCCGCGCCTCTGCCGGCGCGCGGTTGGGGGTGATGAAGCGCAATGGCGCGGGCGGGGCGGTGCGCTGGTTTGAGATCAACCCCTGCTACGTGTTCCACCCAGTTAATGCCCATGAAGACGGCGACAAGATCGTGGTGACGGTGTGTCGCCAAAAGCAGGCGATGGTCGGCGGCTTTGCCGAAATCTACGGCGGCGATGCGACGGCCGCGCGGCTGTGGCGCTGGACCATCGACCTGACGACCGGCGCCGTGAAGGAAGAACAGCTGGACGATGCGACCAGCGACTTTCCCCGGGTGAATGATAGCCGGGTCGGCCTCCCTGCACAGTGGGGCTACACCGCCGCGCTGGACGCCCAAGCCCCGACCCTGACCCTGGGTCGCTACCTCTATAAGTATGACCTGACCACCGGCGCACGGACGACCCACGATCTGGGCAAGGACAGCCATGTGGGCGAAGGCATCTTCGTGCCCCGCCCAGGTGCCACCGCCGAAGACGACGGCTGGGTGATGGCGATCTATCATGATGAGGGGGTCGATGAGTCCCGGCTGGTGATCCTGGACGCCCAGAACTTTGGGGATGAACCGGTGGCGGAGGTGGTGATGCCGCAGCGGGTGCCCTATGGGGCGCACGGGAACTGGATGGCGCGGTAGGGCCATCCCGCAGCCGTCGCCGTGAGGAGATCGAATGGATCGGCGTACGGTATTGGGGGCTGGCTTGGCTGGTGGAATAGGGCCTGCGGCTGGACCTTTCGTCGGCTATGAAATGCCGCTGGAGACAGCGCCGCACGAACGAACGCTCATGCAGTGGCCGGTGAGCCTAGAGGTCTATGACGAGGCTGAGCTTAGCCGAGTTCAGCAGACGATCGCGGCTATCGCCAATGCCATCGCCGCCTTTGAGCCAGTGGCGATGTTGGTTGGCAAAGCCGATGCGGCCCAGGCCCGTGATGCGCTGGCGACTAGCGTAAAAATTTGGGACATCCCCACGGACGACCTGTGGTGCCGTGATGCCGGACCGACCTTCGTCAAATCCAAAGCCGGAGCGCTGGCTGTCGCTCACATCCAGTTCAACGGCTGGGGTGACAAGCAGGTTCATACCCGCGACGGATTGATTGCCAAGCGGGTTGCTGCGCGTCTTGGCCTGCCGCTATTGGCCAGCGGCTTGGTCGGTGAGGGCGGCGGGGTTGAGCATGACGGGGCCGGAACTCTGCTGGCCACCGCCAGTTGTTGGGTCAATCCCAACCGCAACCGATTGTCTCGAAATGAGATCGGCCAGCGGCTGGTGCGCGCCCTTGGAGCCCAGAAAGTCATTTGGGTTCCAGGGGTGATGGGCCAAGACATCACCGATTTTCACATTGATGCGCTGGCTCGATTTGTCGGACCCGGCCGGGTGCTAATCCAATTGCCTGACAAGGTGGTGGCGGGCGATCCGTTCTCCCGCGCCGCCTATGAGGCCTATGAAATTCTGAAACGGGCCACGGACGCGCATGGGCGGAAGCTGGAGATCATCGTTGTTCCTGAGCCGGTTAGACCCCGGTCGCGTAACCCCGACTTCCTTGCCAGCTATGTGAATTTCTACACCTGCAACGGCGCGGTGATCAGCGCCGAATTCGGCGATGACCGCACCGACAGCAAGGCTCATGAGGTTTTAGCTACGCTCTATCCCGGGCGGAAGATTGTGAGTTTGAACGTCGATCCCTTGGGCGAGGCGGGTGGAGGCATCCACTGCGCCACTCAGCAACAGCCGAAAGCTGTGGGGAAGTGAGGATGAGAGTATGGCCAGTCAGTAAGTCGTGCGTGTCCCGACTTAGCCCGACTTAAGCGAGCAAGCGGGACCTCGGGCGGTTGTGGAGAGCACTGTCACCTTGAGTCCAAGTAAATAAGGATTTTCGCGGGTGGCTCGTTAGCAATGATGGCCGTTCACCGCGAGACTTTAGACCGGACTGCTACTCTACGGCCGCTGCGACCGTCGTCGCCATCTTTGCGTTCGCCGCATGCTGAGTGAACCAGACGCCAAACCGGTCGCCAAACCTTTGCCCAGTCGGCCCGGTTTTTGCGGGATCGAGGACGAAGCTTCGTTCTTCCACGCGAGCAGCTGCTGCACGAGTTTGCTTGTAGTCCTCGAAAGCCATCCCGATCAGCGTCGCGCCAGTCGGCGGAACCGAATCGTAGGTAGGATCGGCTCCGACTATTGTCAGGCGCAACTTGCTGGGGTCTTCCGGTGCGGGCTCAACCCGCCGCATGGTTTCCCAGCGGATCGTTTGTGGATTGGCTTCCTGCGCCGGAAATTTACAAATCAGCCCCACGGAATTCAGTGTGTAGTAGGCAAAGAATACGGGTTTTCCGTCAAAGACGCCGTACAATTCATAGGCTCCAAAACCGGCGAACAGGATTCCTACGACAAGAAAGAAATAGCCCGGTCCAGATCCGTCGAAAACCATTGGAAGCGATATCAAGAGAAGGATAAGTCCTACACCCAGAAGAAACGAACCTAGTCCCCACGCGGGACGGCCAGTCATTTCCTCCCCAAAAATTTCTTCGCTGCCTTTTGTCATGGTTGTCCTGCGGCTGGGACTGAGGATTCCGACTATGGGCGGCCACCTTTTCATTGACAACACAATGTTGTCTATGCTGCCGATGGCTGCTGCCATTGCTTTGACCGCGCAGGAGGCCAGATGAACCGCCCCGCAGCCATTGTCTTGGCCGCCGCCAACGACAACGCACGGTATGATGCGAGCCGGGGTGCCAGCCGTTTCTCGCCAGATTTCTTCGCGCTCGCGAACCGGGTGTTGGATGGCAGGACGGCATGGCGTCGCAGCGGCTTATCGGGCCGTGGCGTGCGGATCATGCAAGCTCTAGGCTATCTTGCCCCGGCGGATCTGCCGCCGCCTGTTCTGGGCGAAGTCCGAGAGACACCGCCGCTGCTCATCCGCGCCGCGGCGTTGAAGGGCTGCGGTCCGCAGACGCTCAACGACCTTCGGCTCTGGCTCGCCGGGGTCTGGTAAGCCGCATGGACCGCAGCCGCTCCGCGACTTTCGCTGCCTGGGCCTTCGCCCTGATTGCAGTGATGCCGCTCGTCGGCTGCGCCAAGAAGACAGCTGCGGTCTCCGATTCTGCGATTGATCGGCCAATTGCCGGAACCGATCCGTCCGCGACCAACGCGAGCGAGGACGCCCCCCGTCCGACCGCCGAGGCCGAGGATGCACAGCCCGCCGACCCACATGACATCGCCGAGCAACTGGGCAAGACGGTTATGCCGACCGACAATGCTGAATTCGGATTTCCCAACGAGCTCAGCTGTTCGGAGTCGGGCCCAGTCGACCCCTGGTCGTTCAGATGCGGCTTGAAGGCCGACGACAAATCCCAGCACGCGCCAGCCATTCTCGACATCGAAATCTACGATCATGATTTAGTCTTCGCCGAGCGGGTGGAAATGCTCAAGACGATGACGTTGAGACTGGGCACGGAGGGCTTGGTTCAATCCAACGGAAGCCTGAAGTTTAACCGCGATGGCCGGGAGATCGAGATACCCTGGGTCTGCGCCCAGCCGCGTCCGACCGGTCCCGGATTCTGCATCATCCTGCCGAGTCCCAGAATCCTGTTTGTCTCGATAGCCGCCCGTGGCGACGGTGAGTTGCTGAGCGACGATGCGATGGATAGGGCAATCAACCTCAGCACAATTGCCATGTCCCAAATGCCGAACTGGGTGCGAGCGCCGTAAGCCTTGCGGCCATCTCTTCTGGGCCATTGTTCATGCCGACCCAGTCATCCGGTCTGGCCCTTGCGTTGCCAAAGCCACCGCCCTGGCGCAGGCTGACGGCATAGCTAAGATGAGGTCTGTCCAATGATGAGGTGGATGATGAAGCGATGCCCCGCTGTCAACATAGTCTCCGTGGTCTTCCTGTCTCTCGGCATGGCATTCGCGATCTCGACCCGTGTCGTAGCCGATCCCAGCTTTTCCGGTGGCGCTCTCCATTGTCCTGACGGCAGGATCATCCCCTGGAGCCCCGATCGCCCGCCCCCCTCCGAAAGCGAGCAGCGGGTCGAC
>JANLPX010000029.1:0-9386 GCA_031367485.1 Alphaproteobacteria bacterium
GTCATCGGCCGTGACGCGCTGCACGCCAACCTACTCTTCTTCGCCTTATCCTTGATCGTGGTTGGAGTGGCGTTTTTGCGCGCCGCGCCTCTGGTCGCCCAGCTCTATGACAGGAAAGACGACCCCCGGCGCGACGGCGGCTTTACGCTCTTCTATTACGGCGTGAACCTGGGGGCTTTCTGGGCCGGCATTCTTTGTGGCTGGCTGGGGGAAACCATCGGCTGGTGGGCCGGGTTTGGTGCCGCAGCGGCGGGAATGATCGCAGGCTATCTGGTCTTCGTCCTGGGCAAACCGCTACTAGACGGCAAAGGCGAACCGCCCAATCCAGCATTCTTAGCAAAGCCGGTCGTCGGACCGCTCAACCGCGAGCACCTGATCTATGTCGGGGCCATCGGGGCGCTAATCCTGATCAATATCCTCCTGCGCCAGAGTGCCGTGATCGGCAGCGCGCTCAGCTTGGTGACCGTGCTATCCCTGACCTATCTCGGGTTCTACATGGCCCGCAACTGTACGTCGGTTGAGCGCAAGCGCATCGGCCTAGCCTTCGTACTGATGCTGGGGTCGGTGGTCTTCTGGGCGCTGTTTGAACAGGCCGGTAGTTCGATGAGCTTGTTTGCCGACCGCAACACCAACCTGGACATGGTGTCCTCTCCCATTCAGCTCTCGCTATTCGGCCACAACCTATTCCTCGGCACCAAGGCCATGCTCGACGCCGCCCACCTGTTGCCCAGTCAGGTTTGGTGGGTCGATATGGCCATGACCTCGTCCCAGACCCAGTCGATCAATCCGGGCTTCATCCTGATCGGTGCGCCAATCTTTGCCGCCCTCTGGGCCTATCTCGGCCGCCGCAAGGCCGACCCGCACCCGATGTTCAAGTTCGGCATCGCCCTGCTGCAGGTCGGGGCCGGGTTCCTGTTCCTGGTCTGGGGTGCCCAGTTCGCTGACGCCAATTTCCGCCTGCCGATGTACTTCCTAGTGGGAGCCTACCTGCTGCATACCACCGGTGAACTTTGCCTATCGCCCGTGGGCCTATCGGTGGTCAGCCGACTGTCACCCCAGGCACTGGTCGCGACGATGCTGGCCCTGTGGTCACTATCCGCAGCTTGGGCCCGGTTTATCAGCGGCAAGATCGCCGCCATGGCGTCGAGCGAAACCCTGGGCGGCCAAGTCCTCGACCCCCACGCCGCCCTGCAAAGCGCCATCACCGTCTTCACCTGGATCGGTGCCGCAGGCATGGGCTTTGGCGTGCTGTTCCTCATCGTCGGCCCCTTCATTCGACACTGGGGTGAAGAGCCAGACGCGGTGGTGATCAAGGCTTGACCTCCGCGACCCTACATCCCGACGAGATCCATTCGGACGAGACCCTGGTTCGTCACCTTCTGACCACCCAGTTCCCACACTGGGCTGACCTACCCGTTGTCCAGTTCGCCCACGCGGGCACTGACAACGCCATGTATCGTCTGGGTAGTGACCTCGTCGCACGTCTGCCCCGCCGGCCGAGCGCGGCCATCCAGCTGGCTAAGGAGCAGGCATGGCTCCAGCGAATTGCACCCCACTTGCCGGTCGCGGTTACGCTCCCGCTCGTCAGCGGTTCGCCAAGCGACGATTTCCCATGGGGTTGGTCCGTCTGCGAATGGCTACCCGGAGAATGCCCTGTTGGCGGCCAAGTCACCGATCCGATGTCGTTGGCGACTGACCTGGCCGACTTCATCAAGACTCTACGCGACATCGATCCGACGGGTGGCCCTGCTCCCGGCCATCACAATTTCTGGCGTGGAGTGCCCCTCGCGGTTCGAGACCGCCATACGCGCAGAGCGATCTCCGACGTCGCCGATGAGTTCGATCCGACGCAGCTCATTGCGATCTGGGAGAGTGCCCTTGATGCGCCGACTTGGAATGATCCGCCCGTCTGGATCCACGGTGACCTCAGCGCAGGAAATATGCTGCTCACGGCAAACCGACTCAGCGCCGTCATCGACTTCGGTGGACTAGCCCTCGGTGATCCCGCCTGCGACCTCGCCGTCGCCTGGAGCCTGTTTGACGGCGAAGCACGCGAGGTTTTCAGGGTTGCCACCGCGATGGATGATGCGGCGTGGGCGCGGGGCCGTGGCTGGTCTCTGTCTATCGCCGTGATCCAACTCCCCTACTACCGATCCACGAGCCCACAGATAGCCAAGAGTTCCAGGACCATGATCCAGGCCGTGTTGGCAGACAGCGGCGCTTAGCCAAAGCACCGAGCCATATTCGCCGTCTCAGCAGTGCAAACCCACGAAACGTCGGATGATGTCTGTAACCATCTCGGGGGCTTCCAAGCTTGGAAGATGCGCGACACCCTTGATTACTTCGAGCTCGGCGGTTGGAATCAATTGGGCGATTTGACCACAACGGGCCTGGATATGTGGGAAGTCTAGGTCACCCCAGACCAGCAGCGTTGGAACCCCGATCTCACTCAGTCGCAGATAGGCAGGGTTCGCGGTCTCCACGGAATTGCCCAGGCCTTCAGCTCGCAAAGCAATTCCGTTCATCTCGTGGAAGAGCTCTCGGGCCGCACCTGCAACCCGTCCGGGAAGCGAAGTAGGGCCATCAAGCCAAAGGCGGGCCTCCAATTCGTTGGCTAATTCCAGATTGCCGGCAGACTCGGCCTCGTCCAATTCCGCGACAATGGCCGCGATGTCATTTGGATACTCGACCGGTGGCGCACCGCTAACCGCTGGCGCGATCAGGACAAGAGCCTTCACAAGTTCCGGATGACGCAATGTTGCATCCAAAGCGACCCGACCACCCTGCGAGCAGCCCACCAGAATGGCTGGACCCCAACCACCGGCCTTGATGACCGCCAGAAGGTCATCGATCTGGGAATAGTCTTCATCGACATGCTGAGTTTCACCAAAGCCACGGCGATCATAAGCAATCGACCGATAGGTGCTCGCCAGAGCCGCGAGCTGAGCCGACCACATCCGGCTGTCGGCGACGCCCGCATGTAGAAAGATCAGTAGAGGTCCGGCACCGGCGTCCCACACCGCTAGATTGGCTTTGCCGGAGACGATTGATCTTTGGGTTGGATTCACGCTCGCTCTGTAGTCCTAATCCGGCCCACCCGCTCAATCGAAGCCTCAGCCTCGGCCATGATCCGCGCCACGATCTCGCCGGCCGACACAACGTCGCGCACGCCGCCCGCCGACTGGCCCATGGCAAAGCACGAGCTGTCGGGATCGAGGCCGTCAATCTGGCCACCAATCCCGCCCATCACCCCTGCGCGGCTCGACAGCATGGCCTGTTGCGGGAAGGGCTGGATGTCTTGCGGTCGAGCTTCCCAGCCCTCCACATAGGGGTTCTTTTGCACCCGCATGGGTTTGCCCGAATAGCTGCGGGTACGGATGGTGGCCTCGTCGGTGGCCGCGACAATGGTCTCGCGATAAAGCCCGCCCGCGTGGGCTTCGGTCGACGCGATAAACCGTGTGCCCATCCAGACGCCCACCGCGCCCAGCGACAGCATCGCCGCCAGTCCGCGCCCATCATAGAGCCCGCCGGCCCCGACCACCGGGATTTTCACAGCCTCCACCGCCTGCGCCACCAGCGGCAGGGTGCCGACCAGGCCGGTATGGCCACCGCCCTCGCCGCCCTGACAGATCACGGCATCGCAGCCGGCCTGCTCGGCCTTGACCGCGTGCTTCACCGCGCCGCAGACCACCATGACCTTCAGGCCCGCCTTATTCAGGCGATCCATGATCGGCATGGGAATGCCCAGACCCGCAATAAAGCTCGACGCCCCTTCCTCGATGATGATCTCCACCGAGGCGGTGAGGCTCTCGGGGCTTGCCGCCAACAGATCAACGCCGAATGGACCCTTGGTCAGGGCTTTGACCTTGCGCATCTCGTCACGAATGAACTCCGGCGTCCGCCCGGCCATGCCCAGCACGCCGTAGCCTCCGGCATTGGTCACGGCAGCCGCCAGCTCGGCATAGGAGACCCCGCCCATCCCCGCCAACATGATCGGATGCTTGACGCCCAACAGGTCGCAGAGGGGGGTATGTAGGGTCATGGCGTTCTCTCCCGATTGTTCGGAAAGAGCATGGCGCCGGGCGGGGCTCTTGGGAACCATGACCTTGCGTTAGGCTTTGACGCTTCGCCTCACTTTGTATAAACTCGTCTAAACATTGGAGACTTGCCATGGTCAAGAGCGCTACACTCACACTGCAACAATGGGGCAATAGTCTGGCCGTGCGAATTCCTTCAGCGGTGGCGCGTTCGGCTCACTTCAAGGTCGGCCAGCCGGTTGAAGTGTCGGTTCAGGACTCCAGCGTGGTGGTTCGCGCTATCGGCGAGCCGCGGTTGACCTTAGCTCAGAAATTGGCAGTGTTTGATCCAGAACGTCATGGCGGGGAAGTCATGGCAGCCGGCCTGATCGGCGCGGAGAACCTCTAGTGGCGAGCTGGTGCCCGGATCGTCGAGACATGATCTGGATAGACTTCAACCCGCAAGTCGGTCGCGAGATGAAGGATCTTCACCCCCTGTTGGTCCTGTCGCCGCGCGAGTTCAACGAACGCACCGGCATAGTCATCGGCCTGCCGATGACCATGGCATCCTACAACGCGACAAACCCTTTCGCCATCGTGGTCGGCAACGCCAAGGGCGTGACCAGCTACGTCCTAGGCCACCAACCAAAGTCATTCGACTGGCGAGCCAGAGGGGCCAAGCCACACCCTCTGAAGAAAGCGTCGGAAGATACATATGAGCGAGCCTGTGAGGCGCTGAACCAGATCATTGAGATCGGGAACTAGACCACCGCCGCCAAATCTCCCGGCTCCACCGCATAAACGCTTGAGCAATACTCGCACGTCACCCGGATCTTGCCGTCGTCTTCCACCATGTCTGCCCGCTCCTGCGCGCTAAACGACGCTAACACGCCTTCGATCCGCGTCTGCGAACAGCGGCAGATTGCCGCCATCGGCTTGGGATCAAACACCCGCACGCCGTCCTCATGGAACAGCCGAAACAGCAGGGTCTCCGCCGAGATGGTTGGATCGAGCAGCTCGTCTTCGCCAATGGTCTCAAAGAACGCCTGAGTGCGCCGCCAGGCCTCTTGGGTGGGCCCCCGCGCTTCGTCTTCGGCGATGTTCTGGATCAACATGCCACCGGCCCGCCAGGTCATGCCCGCGCCTGTATCAGCCTGCCCTACCGCCAGCCGCACGCGCGTCGGGGTCTGTTCCGACTGGGCGAAATACTGTTCGGCACAAAGCGCCAGTGTCTCGCCCTCAATAGCCGTGACTCCTTGATAGCGATCCATGTCAGGGCCCTGGTCTACGGTCATGATGAACACGCCATCGCCCAACAGGGCCTTAGCCCCCGGTCGCACAAAGCCCGTATTCAGCGCGGCCACGGCATCGGCATCATACCGACAATAGCCGCGCAAATGCCCCGCCGTATCATAGTCGCAGACCACATAGCGCACGGGACCATCGCCCTGGGCTTGGACAATCATCCGACCCTCGAACTTCAGGTTCGACCCGACCAAAGCGGCCAGCGCGCAAGTCTCGCCCAGTAGATTAGCCACTGCCTCCGGATAGTCATGCGCCGCCAGGATGGTATTGACCGCATGGCCCAACCGCACCGTCCGCCCACGCACCGGTTCACCTTCAATCTGAAAGGGCGCGACAAGATCATCGGGAACAACGGCAAGCTGGGTCATGGCCGGGCCATATAGTGAGGTCGATAGAGATTTGCGAGCCTGAGGCTTCAAATCGCCCCGAAGCACCAAGCCAGGATCGACTTCTGCGCATGGATGCGATTTTCAGCTTCGTCCCAGACGAGGCTACGTGGGCCGTCGATCACTTGATCGGTCACCTCCTCGCCCCGGTGGGCGGGCAGACAATGCAAGAACACGCTGTCGGGGGCAGCCAAACTCAGCAGGTCCTGATCGACCTGATAGGGCTCAAGCGCCTCAATCCGCGCGTCATGATCTACGTCGCCCATTGAAACCCAGGTGTCGGTGATCACGCAATCGGCTCCGGCCACAGCCTCACGGGCGTCGTGAGTGGTCTCGATCCGCCCCTGCTGCTCGGCGGCTCGGGCCAGGTCCATGAGGTCGGGGTGATACAGCGCCGGTGCGGCGATATTCAGCTTAAAGCCCAGCTTAGGTGCCGCGTGGATGAAGCTTGCACAAACATTATTGCCATCACCGACCCAGGCCAGGGTCTTGCCGGCAATCGGCCCGCGATGCTCCTCGATGGTCATGATATCAGCCAGGATCTGACAAGGGTGGCCCTTATCGCTCAAGCCGTTGATCACCGGCACGGTTGCGCCATAGGCCAACCGCTCGACGTCCTCGTGCCGGTTGGCCCGGATCATAATGGCGTCGACCATACGCGACAGCACCTTAGCGGTGTCATCGATGGTCTCGCCGCGCCCCAACTGCATGTCACTGGCGCTCGAGATAATCACGCTACCGCCCAACTGGCGCATCGCGGCATCGAACGAAAACCGCGTGCGGGTCGAGTTCTTCTCGAAGATCATTGCCAAGGTTCGACCGTTACCCGGAGCATCTGCATCGACGCGGCCTTGGGTCCAGCCCTTGCGCGCGGCCTTGCGGGCATGGGCGTCATCCAGGATGGCGCGCAGAGTTGCCCCGTCCATCCGCCACAGATCGAGAAAATGCCTTACGGGTTGGGTCATGAAAACCCTCCATTCACTGCCCGGCTGGCTGGCCGGGACAGGATCGAAAAGAGAGGCGGTGCCTATCGCATCGCCGCGCCCAAAGCTTGGGCCTTGATGTGAAGTCTATGCGGCAGCCTTGGCTTGAGACCGTGCCGCTTCACAGGCGAGCTCTAGTTTCTCAACCGCCTCACGCGCCTCATCCAGGGTCAGGTTGAGCGGGGGCAACAGACGGATGCAATTGTCCCCACCCCCGGCGATCAGCAGATGCTGGTCACGGGCATGCTGCATAAATTCGCGGTTCGGCGTCACCAACTTCAGACCGATCAACAGGCCCTTGCCGCGAATATCGGCGATCACATCGGGGAAGCGGGTTTTCAATCCCTCAAACTGTTGGGTGAAATAGCCGGCCACCTGGTTCACGTGATCCAGTAGCTGTGGAGAATTAAGTTCCTCCATGGCCGCTAGCCCTACCGCCATGGCCAGGGGGTTGCCGCCATAGGTCGACCCATGCGAGCCGACGCTCATGCCAGCACCGGCCTCGGCGGTCGCCAAGCAAGCCCCTACTGGGAACCCGCCACCCAATGCCTTGGCCACCGCCATGATGTCAGGTTCAACCCCGGCCCACTCATAGGCAAACAGCTTGCCCGTCCGGCCCAGGCCGCACTGGATTTCGTCGAGGATCAGCAGGATGCCTTCCTGGTCGCAAAGCTCACGCAAGCCGCGCAAGCAGACGTCAGGCAGGGCGCGCGCACCACCTTCGCCCTGCACAGGCTCTATAATAATCGCCGCCGTGGTTGGGCCAATCGCGGCCTTCAGCGCCTCATGGTCGCCATAGGGCACCTGAACAAAGCCCGGCATCTTGGGGCCAAAGCCCTCCAGGTAGCTAGCATTGCCCGACGCATTGACCGCCGCCAGGGTCCGACCGTGAAACGAGCCGTCAAAGCCGATGATGTCGATCCGCTCAGGATTGCCTCTGGCCCAATGATATTTCCGCGCGGTCTTAATGGCGCACTCAATGGCCTCCGCCCCGGAGTTCCCAAAGAACACCACATCGGCAAAGGTTGCGTCCGTCAGCACCTTGGCCAGCTTCTCCTGGCCCGGGATCGTGAAGATGTTGGACACGTGCCAAAGTTTCTCGGCCTGATCCTTCACTGCCTGCACGAGCTTGGGATTGGCATGGCCCAACGCATTGACCGCAATGCCCGCCATACAGTCGAGATATTCAACCCCGTCCGTCGTGAACAGGCGCGCGCCAACCCCTCGCTCGAACGCCAAAGGAGTGCGGCTATAAACCCCCATGATGTGATCGGCGGGGACGACGACAGCGGTCTGATCGGACACGGGAAATGCCCTCCAAAAGTCAAGCATCCCCGCCGCTGGGCGACGGGGACTGGAAGGCTTGGCGTTCTCTGCTTTGCAGGCCCGGTTGTCAATTGTTGCTGCGGGCAGGCGACCAGTTCAGCGGCGCGATCTTCGGGATCACCACGCTCCACCAAATCGGTCCGGTCAGCGAAATCCCGGCGGCCACCACGAAGGCCCAGTAAAACTCACCGGTCTTGTCGACCACCACGCCGGTTATGATCGGGGCCAGTATGCCCGCGAAATTGCCCATACAGTTCTGCAAGCCGATCCAGACGCCTGCCGCCCTGGGTCCGGCCAGGGTCTGGCCAATCGCAAAGATCGTCGGTGTGTTAAATCCAAAGGCGATACCGGCCACGAACAGGCTCGGCACCGAAAGCGAGGGATCACCGAACGCACAGACCATCATGCTCAGCGCTGCACCGAGGTGGCTGGCTGTCGTCACCGTCTTGCGCACGAGATTGGGTGAAGCGCCGGATGCGACCCACCGGTCACTCAGCCATCCCGTCGTGATCGAGCTGGCCGCATAGACCAGATAGATCATCGCCCCCACCTGGGCCATGTGCGGCACGCTGAACCCCTTGGCCTTGACCAGATAGAGCGGCAGCCACGAGATCACAAAATAGAAGGCATAGTTGGTGGCAAAGTGGCCCAGCCCCGCACCCCAAAGTTCACGCCGTTTCAGAATATCCAACAGCGGCGGGGCAGGCTCAGAGACCGCCTGCGTGGCGGCGGCCGAAGCGTGGCGGGTGCTGATCAGCCATGGCACCAACCACAACAGCGACACCAATCCGAACAACACATAGACATGCCGCCAGCCGACCGAGGCCATGAGCAATCCACCCACCAGGGTGCCGAACGCCGGACCTAAAGCCAAACCCGCGCCGATCAACCCGTTGGCGGCACCAAGCTTATGCTGTGGCAAATGCTGCGCCAGCAGTTTGGACGAAGTGGGAAAGGCCGCGCTCTCCCCGATCCCCAAGACCAACCGCAACACCAACAGACCCATAAAACCTGTCGCGAGACCCGAGGCCGCCGTGGCCAGAGACCAAATCACAACCCCGAGCGCTAACGTCCGGTAGGCGTTGATCTTATCTGCCAGCCATCCTGCGACCACCAGGAACGGCATATAGGTCCAGAAAAACGCCGAGAGCAGCAGGCCGATCTGGGTAGAGCTAAGGTGCAACTCATCCTTGATCAGCGGCGCCGCCGTGGCCAGATTTCCCCGATCCACGTAATTGATGAACACCGCCAGCGCGAGCAACGGCACCACCGCCATGCCCAACGTCCCCACGGCGCGCGGCGTCTCAGCTGTTGTTGTCGTCATGTTTCCCCCAGCGCCCGATGTCGTCTCGGGATGTGGGTTAGGCTAG
>JANLPX010000051.1:0-3210 GCA_031367485.1 Alphaproteobacteria bacterium
TTAAGCTCTGTCTCACTCTCCGACCCAGAGTCTGCTAGCTCCGCAGGTGCCTCGCGCACCCCCAGCACCCGACAGATCGCATAAACCAAATCGGCGCGATTGAGCGTGTAGAAATGGAAGTCCGAAAACCCTTCTTCGGCCAACCTCGCGCACATCTCGGCAGCCACGGACGCCGCGATCAGCGTGCGGGTCTCAGGGTCCTGATCCAGGCCTTCGAACAGGTTCGCCAGCCATGCGGGGATGGTGACACCAATCCGCTGGGACATATTGGCCAATCCCTCAAAGCTCGAGACCGGCATGATCCCGGGCAGGATCGGGATGGTCACACCGGCCTTGCGGATCTTCTCGACGAACCGCAGATAGCCGTCGATATCGAAGAAGAAGTTGGTGATGGCTCGCGTCGCGCCCGCATCGATCTTGGCCTTCAATACCTCGATATCATGGTCCACTGAGGGGCTCTCAGGGTGGATCTGCGGATAGAGTCCGATGCTCACTTCGAATGGGGCGATGGCCCGGATACCCGCCGTCAGCTCCGTCGCGTTCTGATAGCCGTCGCTGCGCGGCATATAGGCCCCGCCTAGCGATCCCGGTGGATCCCCGCGCAGGGCCACAATGTGACGGATACCCGCGTTCCAATAATCCTGGATCACCTCGTCGACCTCATCGCGTGAGGCCTCGACGCAGGTCAGGTGCGCCGCCGGTTTCAAGGTCGTCTCTTCTAGAATACGCACCACCGTCCGGTGGGTCCGCTCCCGCGTCGAGCCACCCGCCCCATAGGTCACGGAGACAAATTCCGGGCTTAAGGGCTCTAGCCGACGGATCGCATCCCAAAGCGAAGCCTCAGTCTTGGGTCCCTTGGGTGGCGAGAACTCAAAGGATACCCGTGGACGCGGGCCAAGGCCGGCACCGGCCCTCGCCACGGGTCCCAAGGCTGTTAATGGCGGGCTCATGCGGCATCCCTCTGGACATTGCGGACTCGCTCGGCTGTCCAGATCTTCACGGTTATGCCGTCCACCCTGGCTGGTGGCAGTGAAAGGGCGCGGACCCGCGCCAGACCAGCATCATGCAGCCAGCGCTCAATCTCGGACTCAGAAAATCCCAGACGACGATGTTGGTGTTGCTCTCGCAAAAACTCCAACCCGTGCGGCGCAAAATCAACGACGATCAACCGACCGCCCTCAGACACCAAACGCCCGGCCTCGCGAAGAGCGGCTGCGGGATCCCCCAGATAGTGAAGGACCTGATGCACGACGACGAGATCTGCGCACTGGCCGGGCAAATGGGTTGCGCTGATATCACCATGACGCAGTTCACAGCGTTCCAGACCGGATTCAGCCACATGAGCTCGCGCGATGTTCAGCATCTGCTGCGATAGGTCTAAACCCACCGATCCGTGCGCATAGGGTCCAAGCAGGGTTAGCATACGCCCGGTGCCGGTCCCGAGGTCGATCAGCCGCTTAAACGGCCCAGAGCCCGCTGAGCGCATAATCGCTGACTCAACCGAAGCATCTGCGACATAGAGCGACCTGATCTCATCCCAACGCGCCGCGTTGCGAGAGAAGTATTCGTCGGCCACACTGGACCGCTCGGCCCGCACCGCTGCAAGCCTTTCGACGTCCCGCATGAAGCCTAGATCAGCCGGGTCGATCCGACGCAGAACTTCATTTGCAAGGTCTCTAGCGTCGCCATCAGCGGCAAGTCGGTAAAAGACCCATGCCCCGTCCGGAAATCGCTCGACAAGCCCGGCCTCGGCCAACAACTTCAAATGACGCGAGATTCTCGGCTGGCTCTGATCTAAGACTCGACACAATTCGAGAACTGCCAACTCCTCATGAGCCAGGATCGCCAGGATACGCAGCCGCGAGGGTTCCCCCGCCGCGCGCAACACCTCAACAGCCTGTTCAGCCGAGATACTCATCGGGATATAAAGATATCTTTATGTCTTTATGTCAAGTTAACAGCCACGGATTCAGCTACCGGACTCGCCAGCGGTTCTCCGGCGAAGTGGCAACGCAAATTCTCGAAGGCCTGCCCGATCATCAAGGGCAGTGAGTTTGTAGTCCCGCCCGCACTATGAGGGGTTAACACCACGTTGGGGACGTCAGCCCAGCGTTGCGGCGGCGTCGGTTCCTGCGCGAATACATCCAGCGCTGCGCTTCCCAGAGCTCCAGCCCTGAGCGCCGCAATCAGCCCGTCCTCGTCGATGACCGATCCTCGCGACACATTGACGATCAGACCACCGGGTCCGACGGCTTCGATCACCTCAACCGATACCGCACCCTGATTGGATTTGTCAGCCCGACAAGCAACCACCAGAATATCCGAAGCTTGCGCAAGAGCCAGCAGGCTGTCGGCGCGCGGCCAAGGTTGGTCGGGCTTGGGATTAGGACCCCACCAACTGACCGCCATCCCAAACGCCTGAGCACGAACCGCCACGGCAACACCAATATGCCCGAGGCCCATGATCCCCAGCTTGCGCCCCTTCAGCCCAGGTCCAGGGGTCAGGCGCGCGCCGTTGTTCCAACGGTCCTCGCGCACCGCGCGATCCCCGGCCACGATGTTGCGCCAAGATCCGATCAACAGACCCATCGCATGATCGGCCACATCATCGGCGTTCAACCCGTCGGAATGCGTCACCCCGATGCCACGTTCCACACACCAGGGCACGTCAATCCCGTCATAGCCTGCACTGACATTGGCGATCAGGCCCAGGCGCGGCAGGCCTCCCAAAAACTCAGGCGTCAGGCCATACTCCCCGGCATGCAGTATGGCCTCGACCCGGCTGGCCTGTTCCGGTGTCATGTCCCAACTGAACGCGACCTGATAGCCGCCGGCCTCAAGCCGAGCCTTCAGAGGCGCGAGCAGATCGTAGCAGATCAAGATAAGGGGTCGGTCAGACATAGGGTTCTCCGGCGCGGTCAGGCTCTATAACTCGCTGGCCCTTGACGCGCATCAAAACCCCGGCTCACTGCTAAAGCCGAAAATCAAAACGCCTGGGGGCAAGACTTGGCCAACGACGACAACACTGTGGCACCGACCACGCCGATTACCCGCCGCCACATCGCTGCGGCCGTCATGGGCAATGCGTTGGAGTTCTACGACTTCACCACCTACGCCCTGTTCGCCACCCAGATCGGCCATGTCTTTTTCCCGAAGACCAGCGAATTTGCCCAGCTCATGGCCTCCCTGCTGACCTTCGCCGTGGGCTTC
>JANLPX010000054.1:0-4666 GCA_031367485.1 Alphaproteobacteria bacterium
CATTGAGATAGGCGAGCTCAGGTCCAGTTGGTTAGGTTAGCGATCAGACCTATCTGCAAACGCGAATCAAGCACTCAGTCTGAGAAAGACTAGGTGCTTGACCGTAGCAGCGCTCTTTCGGCGCGAGGCCTAGATCGTGAAACCACTGGTCGTAGCGATCAGATCCTTGGCGTGGACGCCAGTCAGAGTGATCGAATCTCCCGTCGAGAAGCTTATGGCTACATCATTGCCAATATCGGTCAGGACCGCCTTCAGGCCGGCTTTCAAGAAACTGGAGATGTCGATGGCGTCGTGGTCGGCTTTGGTGAAATCCGTGACAGTGTCCTTGCCGCCGCCGCGCTCGAATTTGAAAACATCAAGACCCGTGCCCCCAGTCAGACGATCATTTCCTAAGCCACCATTCAAAACGTCCTTACCAGCGTCGCCAAACAGCGTGTCAGCACCCGCTGCGCCATCAATGTAATTGTCGCCAAGATTTCCTTTGATCACATTATTCAAAGAGTTTCCGACTGCGACCCAACCATTGACCGTGCCCGGACTGATGGTCAAATTTTCCAGATTGTCTTTGAGCGTGTAGTCGCCCTTGGCAATAACCGTATCTATCCCGCCCAATGCCTTCTCAACGATCACCGTGGCTGTGCTGGAGACGATATAGGTGTCATCGCCCGCCCCGCCGACAAGAGTGTCAACGGACACTTTGCCAGTAATGGTGTCGTTGCCCATTGTCCCGACAAGGCGACTGCCATTCCAATCGCCAACGACAACGATGCCAGTCCCGCCCTGCCCCGCTGGCGCTGTCGCCTCCACAGCGAGAGCCTTGGCCGCCGCGGCCGCTATGGCCGATGGGGTAAGTCCGCCGAGTGTCGAACTGAAGAAGGATGTCAAATCCAGGGTTGAGGCCACCTTGGCAACGAGATCGTCCCCGTAGAAGCCGGCCTTGCCAAAATCGAATCGTTGAACAAGTTGGTTGGTGCCGATGACGTTCGCCGCAGCCCCAGTGCTCTTCGACAAGTCATTGACCGACCCAGTGATATTATCGCTGACGGTCACATTCTTCACGCCACCACTGAGCAGAATACCTGGTGCCGCTTTTGAGTCACCCGAGGTCTGCAAAAGAACGTTGTGATCAACCTTTGAATTGGCGACATCAAAGAGGCTGATGCCTTGAAAATTGCCGTCCAGGAACGCGTTTCCAGAGATTGTAACATTGCTGAAACCCGCAGCGCCGCCCTGCATCCACATGCCGAGCACCGCGGTGCCTTTGCCCTGTTCGAACAGGTTATTGGTTATCTTGATATCCGAGCTCGGTCCGGCGCGACCGGCGGCGGTCCAGAGGGCCAGAAAGTCCGCGTGATCACCAGAACCCCAGTGCCAAGGGTTCGAGTCGTGAATGTGGTTGCCGTCGATTGTCAGCTTGTCGCCGGTTCCGACGATGCCACTGGTGCGGATGTCGTGAATATCGTTATTGGAGATGGTCAGGTTGCTGGCACCGTTAAGAACAATACCCTTATGGACCTGCGAAATATCGTTGTGATTGACGACCACATTGGTCGATCTGGCTATGCTCAAGCCATAGCCGGTCGGAAAGCCCAGAATGTTCTGCGTCGCGTCCATCACGCTCGCACTCGGGCTGATGCCATTAATCGCCGCGCCTGCCTTCACCGCGCTGTTCGCGAAGGTGATGAAGCTAGAGTCCGAGATGGTCACTGCGGGCGAGAACGCCAGGGTCGTTGCGGTTGGTGTGAAGTTGACCAGCACGCCATCAATCTTGAGGTGCGAACTCGAAGAGATGTTCAAAGAATGGAAACTCGCCGGAGCGCTCGAGCTCAGGGACGTAATCGTGATGTCTGTAGCAAAACTCTTATTGATGTAAAAATCGCCGTAGTTGCCACCCGCAAGGTTGATCGTATCACCTCCGCGAACGGTCTGCAGGGCGCTCGTTAGTTGAGCGGCATTGTTCACGGTGATCGTCGTCATCGAAAAACCTCATCCTTTAGGATCATTGGTCGGGTGGCTTTGGGCTCAACCACCCAGAGAAAACTCTGGAGAATTGAAAGACCGCTTTCGCCCCCCGGCGTCTGATTTCGCCCTTTGTCAGGATGAAGATGCAACACGTTGCTTTTATTCGCGCTTAATCAAATTGGTTAAGTCACATTCACCATAGAAGTTTTACTTGTGCCAATCTGATACAATTCAACAATCATGATACATGTCGACGCCGATACTCAAATGCACCAGCCTCAATGTATCATGTCAAGATTTGCACGACGCCTCAAACGCTCAGGAACTTGAGTGGTTCCACCGGTGTTCAAATTCCTGCTCGATATGGGCACCTTCGCCGACGATAGCTGTGGGCGTTTTGCATATCTTCATCGGTTCAAGGGAATTTGGCCGCATGGTGCCGTGGACTAGCCGGGTGCCCTCCACGGATTTCATGACCAGTATCAAGCGAGTGAACTAAGGACATGCAATCGTTCTTGCGCCGACTGACAGAGGGACATCTTCGCGGGGCCCTGATTGGGTCAATTGCCTCTCTGGCGAGCAAGCTCACCACGGCGGGCATCGGTTTTGGCGTGACCATTTTGATTGCCCGTAAGTTCGGGGCGACGGGGTCAGGGGTTTGGGTGCTCGGCACCACAATTCTGATGATTGCCGCGTCAATCAGCGTTTGCGGCCTCGACTATAGTACTACCCGGGCCGTCGCGGTCTATCGGTCAGCAGAACGCTGGGCTGCCGCACGCGGCTGGGCTTGGACGAGCATGGGCATCATTCTCACCACTGGGTTGGTGACGAGTATGGCTGTTTGGGCCGGAGCGGGGTTGATCGGGCAAGCTTTCAACGAGGGCGGGGAGTTCGTCGGGGTCTTGGGTATTCTGAGCCTCGGGATTATCACAACCGCAATCCTACGATTGGTCGGTGGCTTGTTGCGGGGCTTGAGCCGGTTCGCATTGGCCGAAATGATGGAGGGGGCGCTGGTGCCAGCGACCCTTGCCGTCTGTGCGCTTACAGTGGGGCTGCACAGCCTGGCCCAGGTTGCCAAGATATTTGTTGGAGCTTCGGTGGTTGCCAGCCTCCTTGGGTTTGGAGTCTGGTTGATCTTGCTCGGCAACCGAGGCCGTCCTGCAGAGTCGCCGCCTGTGCGGCAAACCCTCGCTCAGAGTCTGCCACTAGCGGGCACGGTGCTGGCAACCCTCGCAACCCCGTGGATCATGACGCTATTCCTCGCGCGGTTCAGCAATAGCGCTGATGTGGGGGTGTTTCGCGTGGGTCTGCAGTTTTCGCTGTTGCTGAGCTTCCTGCTGACGGCGGTAGAAACCGGAATGTCG
Source organism: Alphaproteobacteria bacterium (assembly GCA_031367485.1). Lineage (GTDB taxonomy): Bacteria > Pseudomonadota > Alphaproteobacteria > Caulobacterales > Caulobacteraceae > Phenylobacterium. The sequence continues at coordinate 3,327 of JANLPX010000054.1, forward strand.
CCACAGATTGCCGCATTGCACAGTCAGGGAAAACTGAAGGACCTGCTGGGTGCAACCCGCCAGATGACTGCGATCTTGGTCGTCCTTGGCGGCATACCATCGCTGATACTGATTGTCTTCGCGCCTCAATTTCTGTCCATTCTCGGCCCAGAATTCCCCCAGGGTGCTACCGCCATGCGGATCTTGTTGGCGGGGCAAGTCCTCAAACTGCTGAGTGGTCCTGTCGGCAGCTATCTGGTCATGACCGGCCTGGGACGGATGTCGCTCATCAATGCCATTAATAGCGCCATCGTGGTGCTCGTACTCAGCGCCCTGCTAATTCCAGTTCTCGGCATCGAGGGGGCGGCAATCGCCGGTGCCATGTCGACGGTCGTGCGCTACGTCACAGCCACTGTTGTGCTCTGGCGTGTCCACGGTATTTTTCTGCCGCTCGGGCTAAGCAAAGTCGACCCCGCTTAGGACTTGCGCGCGAACCGGTCGCGCAAAAAGCGGCGGACCCGATTGGGGTTGGAGATTTTTTCCCAGATCACGAGGTAGTCGCGGAAATCGCCAAACTTGTTGACGGGTACCTGCAGCAGGTCAGGCCAGAGATTATCAATGATCGCGGTAAACAGAGCCTCAGTCCCCTTCTCAGCCGGCTCTACCCCGATAAAAGCGTCGAGGACCTTGCGTTGAGCGATGGGCAGGAGATTGAGTTTGATCGAGTTGGTCATGGGCCGCTGGCCCATCGCCCAAACGCCAAATTTCAGCTCGTGGAAAGCCAAGTCCAGGATGATGCTATTGGGTTGGCCCTTGAGCCCCTCTAGCCAGACGCCAATATTTTCGATCAATTCAGGATGTGCCGGCAGCGTCAAACGGTCGATGATGAATCGTGCGTCGATCTTGGCTTGGTTGATCACTTCCAAGTCTTGACGATAGAGGCGGCAACGGCCGACCTCGCCGTACATGCCGGTGTAGATGGCGTCGGCATCAGTGAGATCACCGAGGGTCGGATGGGTCATACGCGGGGCTTCGATCATGCAATCACCGACCACGCGATCCCAAATCGCCATTTGATCGGCGTCAGCCATTCGCAGCGGCACAATTTGGTGAGAAAGGCCAAACCGCCCGGCAATCACTTGGCTCATCTCCACATCGATCTTGGCCTCTGTCTCAATGGTGAAGAACTCACAGGTCGCGAGCCGCTCACGGCAACCCGCGACGAGGAGCCGAGAATCAAACCCCGCCGTTAGGGTCGCAGCGACGCGGAACCTATCGCAGCCGGCATTCGAAAAGGCGGTCAGCGCCCGAGCGGCGGACTCCACAGCGCTCGACATATCTCTCCATGTTGTGAACTCGCC
>JANLPX010000084.1:0-2429 GCA_031367485.1 Alphaproteobacteria bacterium
ACCACCGCCATGCCCAACGTCCCCACGGCGCGCGGCGTCTCAGCTGTTGTTGTCGTCATGTTTCCCCCAGCGCCCGATGTCGTCTCGGGATGTGGGTTAGGCTAGGTCGGAACCGCGTCGGCGGAAAGCCCTACCGCCTAAGTCTTGATCTTATAGCCAGTCTCAAACATCCACAGACAGATCGACCCCATCGCCACCACCAGCCCCGCGGTCATGGCCACACCCACCATCAACGACCCCTCGGCATGGCCGATGAAGCCATAGCGAAACCCGTCGATCAGATAGAAGAACGGGTTGTAATGGCTACCGGTCCGGAACGGCTCAGGCAGGCGCTCCACCAGATAAAACGTCCCCGACAGAAACGTCATCGGCATAATGATGAAATTGGTCACCATCGACATCTGGTCGAACTTCTCGCTCCACAGGCCTGCCATAATGCCCAACATGCCCAGGATGGTCGCGGCACCCACGCCAAAATACAGTACGGCCCACAGGTGGGTTACCGGCACATGCGCGAAAGGGATCACCACCAAGGCGGTGACAAACCCCACCAAGATACCCCGCGTCGCCGCGCCAAGCGCAAAAGCCGCCACATGTTCCGGCGGCGTCAAGGGAGGCGTCAGAAAGTCCCCGATCAGCCCGTTCATCTTGGCTTGCAGAAGGCTCGACGACGAATTGGCGAAGGCATTGTTCAAGATCGCCATCATGATCAGGCCCGGCGCGACAAAGGTGCCAAACTCAACACCGTGCACAGGGGGACGCGCGCCCTGAGCGGCCACCACAAACACCATCATATAGAGTAGTGAGGTCACGACGGGGGCGGCCAGGGTTTGGGTGCCCACCTTCCAGAACCGCAAAATCTCGCGCATATAGAGCGTCTGGAATCCGGCCCAATTGACCCCGTGATAGTCGCGGGGCTGCGGCGGGATGACGGCGTGATCGGCGGGCATGTCCTTCATCCCCCTGATTTGCCCCCGCGCAGCACCTTTCGCAAGTGTCTGCGACCCCAACGCTACATCTAGTTCCTGTGGACAGACCGCGTGGCGCCTATTGTGGTCATTAGGGATTTGTTTACGATATGTAGTAGGAACTGGCGGTTGCACTTGCGTATCGCCACAAGATATTGATCCCAGCTCAACGCGGGGGCGTCGCTGGGACCGTCACAATAACGGTGGAGCGAACCATGGGTTGGACAGACGAACGCGTCGAGTTGCTGAAAAAGCTCTGGCAGGACGGCTTGTCCGCGAGCCAAATCGCCAAGCAGCTTGGTGGGGTAACGCGCAACGCCGTGATCGGCAAGGTGCACCGCCTGGGCCTCTCGGGCCGTGCCGCACCCTCCAAGCCCGCCCGCCCGGTGTTCAAGGCCCCGCGTCCGCAACGTCCCGCCGCCCAACCCGCTGCGCCGCGCCGCATTGCTGAATTCACCCCGATGGTCGCCGCACCCCAGCCGCCACCCGTCCGCTATGTAGACGAGGCTCCGGGTTCCGCCACAGTGCTCACCCTGGGCGCGCACATGTGCAAATGGCCAATCGGCGACCCGTCCACCGACGGCTTCACCTTCTGCGGCCGCCGCCAGTCTGATGGCCCCTACTGCGTCGAACACGCCCGGGTCGCCTATCAACCCGCCCAAGCCAAAAAGCGCTCCGGCCCGAACGAACTGGCCCGCAGCCTTCGCCGGTACATCTAACCTCGAGCGCAATCCGAAAAGTGGTTGCCGGTTTTCGGATGAATTGCGCGAGATACTAGGAATCCGTTGGGGATGGGGGCGCGCTTGGCAGGACTTCGGTCCTAGCCGAGTGCGCCCTTTTCTTCTGGGGCTTGGTTCAATCCCCGAAATCCCGCCGCCGCCTCTGGTCTGCGCGATTGGCCTTGGCGATGGAGATCCAGCGCTTTTGATGCGCCGCCTTAGCCACAGGATCCTCCCGGCGCTCCAGATGGGCCAGTTCGCGTTGAAGTTTGGTCCAACTTCTCCAGCGCGCCTCATCCAAATCCCCCGCCTCCAAGGCCTCGCGAACCGCGCAGCCCGGCTCCGCACGATGCTGGCAATCGCGATATCGGCACCCCTCGGCCAAGGCGGTGATCTCCCGCTCCATATCCCCGAAGGTCGCTGAAAGGCCAGCTTCGGCGTCCCACAGACCCAGTTCGCGCATGCCTGGCGTGTCCAGCAATAGGATGCCAGAGGGCGTCAAGATCAGCTCCCGATGGGTGGTGGTGTGCCGTCCCCGCGCGTCATCCTCGCGGATCGCTTGAGTGGCCATCAGGTCTTGTCCCGCCAAGGCATTGACCAGGGTGGATTTCCCAACACCTGAACTGCCCAATAGCACAGCCGTCTCGCCCGGCTTTAACAACCCCGTCAGGGCACCCATCCCTTGCCCCGTCAAGGCCGACACTGCCAGAACCTCGGCCCCGATCGCAATTGCCGCGATCTC
>JANLPX010000099.1:0-12653 GCA_031367485.1 Alphaproteobacteria bacterium
GGCCGTGCGCGCCACCATGGGCTCGATCTTCGCCGTGCCCATCGTTCGCACCGATGAGGTCGCCTTCGCGGCTTGGCGTGCCCGTTGGCCGGGATCAGTAGTCGGCACTCTGCTGACCGCCACGGTCGAACACAACCAGGCCACCTACGCCAAACCCACTCTGATCCTGATGGGCAATGAGCAGCAGGGACTGACGCCAGACATGGCCGCGCTCTGCGACGTGAACGTCAAGATTCCGATGCGCGGTAGGGCCGATAGCCTGAACCTATCCGTAGCGACCGGAGTGATGATCTACGCTGCGACGGCCTAGGGCCCTCTGGGTTTGGCTCGCGCCGTCGGTGCGGCAAGCGCCGGATCTTCGGGCCAGACGTGCTTAGGGTAGCGGCCGCGCATATCGGCACGCACATCTTTCCAGGACCCACGCCAGAACCCGGGCAAATCGCTGGTCGTTTGTAGAGGTTTGTGGCCAGGCGACAATAGCGCGAAAGTAATCGGGACGCGGCCACCGGCGATGGTCGGATGCTCCGATAGGCCAAACACCTCCTGCACCCGCACATCGACCCGGGGACCCGAGAGCGCCGCGTAGTCGATGGCGAAGCTGTTGCCGGTGGGCGCGGTCCAGCGGGCGGGCAAAAGGGTCTCCATCGCGCGCTGCTGATCCCAGGTGATCAGGGCTTTGAGGGCTGTTTCCAAGGCTTCAGGCTTTATGTCGCGAAGGGACCGGAGTCGGCCGAGCAAGGGTGATAGCCATTCGTCCAGGCGATCCCGGAGGGCATCGTCGGAGAGGTCCGGCCACGCCCCCTCCCCGAGGTCCCGAAGAAATGCCACCCGGCTGCGCAGAGTCTGGGCACCTAATCCCCAAGGCAATCCACCAACGCCCTGGGCGCGAACACGGTCAGCCAGAGCCGCGGCAATCAGGGTCGGGTCGGGATTCTCGATGATCTGTTCGCGCAGGGTGAGACGGCCCAGACGGCTGATGTGGACCACCCGCAGGCGACCACCGCCGCTCTCCTCTAGCCGGTCCTCTGTTTGGATCTGGTCTTGGAAGAGGTTGGCCAACACTGCTTCATCTAAAGGCGCAGCCAGGAGGATACGGTCCCTACGGTCCCCAATGCCCATCTCGGCCACGGCCAGCCACTTTTCGCGGGCTAGGGCGTCGGTCGGCTCCAGATAAGCACCACGTCCGCTGACCAGCTGGAACTCGCCTAACGGCCCGCGCGCCTTGGCGATCCGTTCTGGATAGGCCAACGCCAACAACGCTCCGTCAGCCAGGGGAGCCGTTGCACCAGGCCTTCCGGCCAGGCTGGTCCAGCGCTCGGCAAGGGCGCGGGCGTCCCGGGCGCGCGGACTGCGATCCCTATCAAAGCTCTCCAGCCTGAGGCGCAGATCGGTATCTCGTCCGCTCAGATTGTGTTCACTGATCAGGGCCGCGATTTGCGCCGCGCGTCCGGCTTGGCCTGTTTCGGCAGCCTTCAGCACCATGTGGGCGAGGCGCGGGGCCAAAGGAAACTCGGCCAGCGCCGTACCATGAGCCGTCAGCACACCGGCTGGCGTGAGCGCGCCTAACCGCCCCAACAAAGCCCGTGCCTCGGAGAAAGCGACGGCAGGCGGCGGATCAAGGAAGGTAAGCGCCGACGCATCCTTGGCACCCCACCGTGCCAGATCGAGCGCCAGACCCGACAGGTCCGCATCCAGAATCTCGGGGTCGGCGAAGGCTGGAAGGCCGCGAGTCTGAGCTTCATCCCACAATCTGTAAGCGACCCCAGGCCCCGTCCGCCCTGCCCGGCCCCGTCGCTGGTCGGCAGCGGCCCGGCTGACACGCACGGTGGTCAGCCGACTTAACCCGCTCGCGGGATCAAAGCGCGACACCCTCGAAAGGCCGCAATCGATCACCACTCGCACCCCCTCAATGGTCAGGCTGGTCTCGGCTATCGAGGTGGCCAGCACCACCTTGCGGATGCCGGGCGGGGCCGGGGAAATGGCGCGGTCCTGCTCTGCAGGATCGAGCGCGCCATAGAGCGGCGTTATCCAAACCTTGGGGTCGGCAACCCGTTCAGCCAAGCGTTCGGCAGTGCGACGAATTTCACCCTGCCCCGGCAGGAAAACCAATAGGCTACCCGTCTCTGCGGCCAAGGCCCGCTCTACGGCGCGGACCGCGGCGTCCTCCAGCCGATACCGATCATCGCGGCCCAGATAGTGGGTCGTGACGGGATGCGCCCGACCCAGACTTTCGATCACGCGTGCGCTGTCCAACAGCCTCGCCACCGCCGCCCCGTCCAAGGTCGCCGACATCACCAGAATGCGAAGGTCCGGGCGCAGTACGCTCTGGGCATCGCGCGCTAGGGCGAGACCCAAATCGGCATCGAGACTGCGTTCGTGAAACTCATCGAAGATCACACAGCCAATGTCGGCCATTGTCGGGTCGCCCAGGATCATCCGGTTGAACACGCCCTCGGTGACCACCTCGATCCGGGTGGACGCAGAGACTTTGGATTGTAGACGGACGCGGTAGCCAACGGTCTGGCCGACCTGCTCGCCCAAGGTCTTGGCCATGCGCTCAGCGGCGGCGCGGGCCGCCAAACGACGCGGCTCAAGGACAATGATCTTGCCGCCTGCGAGCCATGGTGCATCAAGGAGACGCAGCGGCACCAACGTGGTCTTGCCAGCTCCGGGCGGGGCTACGAGCACGGCGGCATTGCTCTGCCTGAGTGCGGTCTGAAGATCGGGCAGAATGTCTTCGATCGGCAGCATGTACGCCGGTCTAGACTGCGCCATGGCAGGTGCCAAGGTTAGGAGATCACCCTAAAACGTCTGTCCCGCCCAAGCCGTCCGGCATAGGTGCTGATCTAAGAATGCTGCGCTCGGCATCGCTTTCACACCGCCCGCGCTAGCCACGTCCAAGGCTTGAATGGTCTTGCTCTTGAAGCCCTTCCAGGCAGGAGCCCCCACGCCGTTGGGATTTCCAGTGCGGGCGAAGTTGGTCCAGTAGGTGGACATTGTCGCCTGCAGAGCCTTCTGCTCGGCGTTCTGTCCGCCGCCGGGCATCTGAAACACATAGAGAAGCTCGGAGGCGTGCGCGGCACCTTGAGGTAAACTCAGGACGTATTTACCGCCGAAGGCACCGAGGAGCGGAACCGCAGTTTGGTCGCGGAATTCGTACATCCAAATCGGAGCGCCCTGGGCCGCTAACCGGGCTGAGACATTCGCTCCGTGGCACGAGAACGAGCTATCGGTGCCCGCCGCTCCAGACGCCAAGCTTGGCTGCAGCGCCACATCGTCACCAAAACGGCTGAGAGGATAGTATTTTTGGGTGATGTCAGCCACCGACAGCCCGCTTTCCTTAGACATGGACTCCGCGCCCTTCGCATAGGCATCAGCCTTCATCAGAAAGGATTTGTTGGCGGGGTCGAAATTGGCTGGCTTGGCGGAGAACCGCGCCACCATCTCGCCGATGGCAACAAACAGCAGGCTTTCGTTCTCGTTGGACCCGTTGATCACCGGAACTTTGTTGTTGGCCCCAGCGGCGTAAATCGCTTGGATGGTTTGGGGCAGAACCTTGCCATCGACAGACGGCACCACGTTGCCAACGACTTTTCCAAACGCGCTCATCAGTTGTCCGCGCACTACGGCGTCGGGCAAGCCACGCAGGCAATCGGCGGTGACGGTGCTCCCAGCGCAGGCAGCTCCTAAATCCTGGCCCGACATCGCGGCTTCTAGCGCGGTCGTACTCTTGGCCTCCATTTCCGCCTGGGTTAGCTGGCTCGCAACACCATAGGCTCCACTCTCGATGATCGCCTTGTCAAAGAGACCCGCCGACAGGGGCGAGGCTAGGTGGGTCAGGACGCTGAAACCGCCTGCCGATTCACCGAAGATGGTCACGTTCTTAGCGTCGCCGCCGAAGGCGGTGATGTTTGATCTTACCCAACGCAGGGCCGCTTGTTGGTCCATAATGCCGTAGTCGCCTGAGCTACCCTCTGCATCGCGTAGAGCCGGATAAGCCAGGAAACCCATGGCCCCCAGCCGATAGTGCACCGCCACCACGATCACGCCACGCGAGACCAGCGGACTGGGGTCGGCATAGGTCGAAGCGTCGCCGGTGGTGAAGGCTCCGCCATGGATCCAGACCATGACCGGGAACGGCCCCTTCCCGGTCGGTGTGTGAACATCCAGATAGAGGCAGTCTTCCCGATCACCCTTTGTGCGGAACGGACTGTCCGGGCCCGTCTGCAAGCAGGCCGCGCCCGTCTTGCTCTTGGCGATGGGTGCGGTCCAGGCGGCAGCTGGAGCCGGCGCGCGCCAGCGCAGGTCGCCCACCGGCGGTGCGGCGAAGGGGATGGCGAAATAGGAGTTCATGGAACCACGGGCCGTAGCCTGAACAGGGCCATTCGCGGTCTGCACGATCTTGGGTGCGTCAGCTCCAATCGCGGGAATTGCTGCCACGGTAGCCAGCAGCAATCCAGCCCCTAGGGCGATCAGCGGCTTCAACTTCAACTTTTGGTTCTGGCGCATATCATGTCCCCTCAGCAGCCCCGATTCAGGGGGTTTGGATGGGTTATGAAGGCCAAGGCAAAGCGACGCAATGCCGACTCCTAGCCCACTAGCTTCGCCCGCCAGCCCATGTCTCTAGGGGAAGGGCGTCGATGCAGACGTTGATCTAGCAGCGCTCTGCCCTTCTCAACTTCTCCCGCGTGGAGCAGCGCCATAAGTAGGGTGTCTTCGATAACCTCGCGCTGAGCGTGGCTGCCGCCCATACGAACAACATCGTGGGCGACAGGTTCTAACAGGGTCGCACAGACGCTGTGTTGGCCTTGGGCGAAGGCATAGAGGGCTTGGCAGATGGTTGGCACCACCGGTCCCGCCGGGAAGACGCTGTTGGCGATTTTAGTGTTTAAGCCCTCGACCCTGGCATTCAGCCGAGTCAGGTCACCATTGGCCGCAGCAATCAACGCCATGTGGACATCGACGAAAGCAAACCCCGGATTGGGAAAGATGCTCGCTGAATAGTCGGTGAGCTCGGACCACATTTCGCGGGGTGCGGCATGGCCATAAGCATCCATCCGCCAGAGGAATGAGGCGCAATCGCTGACCACATTGATTGGCAAGGAGGCGGTCACTGAGGGCCGCACCCCCTTCGCATAGATCGCCAAGGCGCGATCGACGTCGCCGACTTCCAGAGCCACCAGGGCGCGATGCCAGGATAGGTGACCGTAGAGAATACCAGCATGGGCATACCCAGGCAGCCAGCCACTGATTAGCTCGTCCGCCTCTCCGCCCGACCCATCCTCGAACATCGCGTGCGCCAGGGCATGCACGGCATGGGCGTTGTCGTCTCGCAGAGCGAAGGCCTTCTCGGTCAAGGCGCGACCGTGGGCGACATTGTTATTTTCGGTATGAGCCCAGCCCAGAGTGGTGAGAAACCACCAGTCATCGCCATAGTGAGGGGCCACGCGCTCGCAGAGGTCAACGGCGGCTTGGCTATGCCCCGCCATGCCTGAGAACGCGAACATGCCGAACGCGCCTGGCGGCAACGATAGAATGAAGACATCTCGGGGCCATTGATCGAGATGGCTCAATACGTAATCCAAGGCCACGGGCGTATTGCCCCGAATGGCCAAGCCTAAGGCTGCCACGTGGCTGCGTTCACGCTCAGTGCCTGCAATTGCGACTTTGGCCTCAGCAAGCGCAATTAGCGCGCGCGCTTTGGCCGACTCGCCGTTGACGGTGTGCATCCGCGCGCGCGCCGCAAGCGCCAACGCAAACTGCGGATCAGCCGCGATGGCGAGGTCGAGGGCCTCCACGCCACCGGTCCAGGCCGACAGGATCAGGTCAATGGCGTCACGATAGTGCGCCGCAGCGACCTCGGAAGGAGTTGAAATGGGGAGGCCGTGGCTATCGAAGTTAGACATCAATCCGAATCCCGGCTGCAGTGGTGCTCGGCAAGTCTTCAGACTTCCCAAGCGAGACGCAAGACGATTGCAACAAAGGTTTGAGGCCCTTCCCTACTGGCCAACATCATCCGATATTGGCCTTATGACCGACCCCAAGCCCGAACCGCCGATCCGCGCGCTCATTGCGCCGGTCACCCCCCTCCAGCAGAATTGTACGATTGTCTGGTGTTCCAAGACCCGCAGAGCCGCGATCATTGATCCAGGCGGCGAAATTCCACGGTTGATGGCCGCGCTGAAGCAACACGACCTAACACTGGAAAAGATATGGATCACCCACGGGCATTTGGATCATGCTGGCGGTACGGCGGCGCTCAAAGAGCTAACAGGCGTGCCCATCGAGGGGCCTCACCCCGACGATGCGTTCTGGATCGATGAGATTACCGCGTCTGGTCAAAAGTACGGCATGCCCGAGGCGCGCAGTTTTACGCCTGATCGCTGGCTAGCCGACGGCGATATCGTGACCTTGGGCGAGACGGAGTTTGAGGTCTATCACTGCCCAGGGCACACGCCGGGCCACGTGATCTTTTTCCACCGGGAGGCCAAGTTTGCCCAGGTGGGCGACGTGCTGTTCCAAGGCTCGATCGGCCGGACGGATTTCCCGCGTGGCAGCTATCCACAGCTGATCGCCTCGATCACGCAAAAGCTTTGGCCGCTGGGGAATGACGTGGCCTTTGTGCCCGGCCATGGATCGATGTCCAAATTCGGCATTGAGCGGAAGACCAATCCGTTTGTGGCCGACGAGGTTCTGTCCGACGCTTAAGCCGGGGTCTATTTTTTTCACAGCCATGCAACCGACCCGCGATCTAGGGGTTTCCTTCAGCGTGAGTAGAGCGTTGCGTTGACCCATCCGGTCGGCGCGAAACAGGAGCCGGTTATGGAAACGATTATCTCCCCCAAGCCCAAAGCCATTCGCGGATTCGCAGCTATGAACCCAGAGCGTCGTCGTGAGATTGCGCGCAAGGGCGGAGCGAGCGTCCCCGGCGAAAAGCGTAGTTTTACCAAGAACCGCGATCTGGCCGTTCAAGCCGGCCGGAAAGGTGGCGAGGCTCCTCGCGTCGGCACACCGCGACCTGAATAGACAAGGTTTCAATCGACAGACGCTTTGCGGGATGCGACGCCTAGGATCTTGAGTCTGGAGATCCTGTGTCGCCTCTTCGCTATCTTGGCCTGATCGCAGCCCTGTCGTCTGGCTTGATACTGAGCGGCTGCCAGTCCAAGGTCAGTCGGCCGGTTTGCCCCGCTGGTCAGATCTGTCTGGAATACGGCAACAATTCCGAACCCGAGTCGCTCGATCCGGCGAAATCCAGCCTGATCGACGAGTTCACTATCATCGAAGATCTGTTCACCGGGTTGGCGACGGACTCCCCTGAGGCCAAGCCTGTACCAGGTATGGCGACATCCTGGGAAACGAGTGCCGACGGCCTGACTTGGACCTTTCATCTGCGTCAGGCCAAGTGGTCAGATGGCGTGCCGGTCACCGCCGATGATTTTGTCTATGCCTATCGTCGCATGCTTAAGCCGGAAACGGCGGCGATCTACGCCTATGTGCTCTACCAGCTGAAAAATGGCGCGGCAGTCAGTGAGGGCAAGGCACCGCCAGAGTCGCTGGGGGCGGTAGCTGTGGACCCACAAACCTTGGTCCTAAGGCTCGAACACCCCATCCCCTATTTGCCGGAATTGTTGAAGCATGTGAGCTTCTTCCCGGTACCCAAACATGCGGTCGAGAAGTGGGGAGATGCCTGGATCCAGCCGGAGCATTTCGTTAGCAACGGGGCCTATAAGCTGATCAGCTGGCGGCTCGGGGACTATGTTCGGGTGCAGAAGAACCCCCTATTCTACGACGCCGACAAGGTCTGCATCGACCGCATCGACTATTATCCCACCAGCGACTCAATCATGGCTGAGCGCCGGGTGAAGCGGGGCGAGTTGGATGTAAACACCTCGTTCCAGTCCAACCGGGTTGGACGGCTGCGTGAGCAAATGCCGGACACCGTGCGCACCCATGTGTCCCTGGCGACGTCCTACATCGCGATGAATGGTCGCGACGTTCCGGCCTTTAAGGACATTCGCGTTCGGCGTGCATTGTCACAATCCATCGATCGCGAATTCATCACCGGAAAGCTGATGCGGGCCGGCCAAATTCCGGCCTATGCTTTTATCCCTCCCGGCACGGCCAACTATAATCGGACGGCGCGCCTGGCTTGGGCCGGCAGGACCTTTGCCGACCGGCAGACTGAAGCTCGACACCTATTGCGCGCCGCAGGCTATGGGACTGAAAGGCCACTGGAAATCGAAATGAAGGTCGCCAATGCGCCCGACACACTGCTGCTCATGCAGGCCGTCCAGGCCGATTGGGCGGCAATCGGGGTCAAGGCCAAATTGGTGCAAAATGAGAGCCAGATCGCCTTCACCGCTTACCGCGCCCGCGACTTCCAGGTCGGCGCCTTGAGCTGGTATGCCGACTACAACGACGCCATGACATTCTTGGGGATATTGAAATCTGACACCGGGGCCCAGAATTACGGGGACTACAACAACCCGGCTTATGACGCCCTGTTGGACGCTTCTGACCATGAGGTGGACACGCTCAAGCGCGGCGAACTCTTGAGCAAAGCTGAACAAGTCATGCTCGACGACGAAGCCATTATTCCGCTCTTCTACGTCGTCAACCGCGCCCTGGTGGCTCCCAAGATCACGGGCTGGGTGGACAATGTCGCGAGAATACATCCGAGCCGGTGGATGTGCGTCAAGCCCTGAGGCCTGATCATCTCGAGGTTCTCAATGCGCGACGGGTCCAACCGGCATAGGTCATGGCTGTGGGCCAAGGCACCTCTGCATAGCAATAACCAATCAGCGACGAGCTACTTCTAAGTTCAAGTCTCAACATCGCGCCAGAACGCGTGGTCGCCTCGGGCAATCTGAAGTGCCATTCGACCGGCGTGTTTGCGGCACCAGGAAAATGGTCCAATACATCTTCGCGACCAGGTCTGAATTGGGCATCGCATCGTTCAACACCGTCCACATAGACGACGATACGGTCAATTTCTTGTTGGGGCGTACGTTCGATTGCCCAGCCTCGGAATTCATACTCGCGGGTCGGAAGTTGGCTAATACAGTCCAGGCCACCCATTGGCGAGCTGGCGACGCGGAGCTGGGCAAGATCGACCCCCGGCGCACCGACGACATACAGATCCTGATTCTCGTAGAGCCCCTTGGGATACCGACGCCAGCTCGGGGAAGTGGTGCTTGAGAGTTGGGAAATAGCGTTTCCCACAAACGCCTCCGTCACGTAGGACATCCCGTAGATGTCGGCGTCCAGCGACGCACTCTCACTAAATTTCAAATAGGTAATTCCCTTGGCGTCAGCAGGTTGCTCCGGCGGGAGAATGTTCGCGTCATGAACGCTAAACGCCAAGACGCCTCCCGGTCTCAGCATGGCATAAAGTCGCTGGAGCCAGCCTTCGAACAGACCTGAAGGCAGGTGCGAAAACATCGACCCCACAAAAACAATGTCATGGCGCTGGTCATGTTTTAGCGTTTCGGGAGATGTGGTCGAGGGCAGTGTGTTGACGCCAAACACGTCGCCCTGCCAGGCGACTGCATCGTGATAGATGTCTGACACCCAAATCTGCTTGGGTTGCAGCTTTTGCTCCAGAACGCGCGTCAAACGCCCCCAGCCCGAGGCGAAGTCCATGACCGATTGAAGCTTTTCGAACCCACCAAATACGCCGTCCACAATCTGGCGATAGGCATCAAAAAAGCGCATGTCGGCTTCGACAAACTTGAAGGCCGCGATGGAGATATCGTATTCGAAGTTCGGCAACAGCGCCTTGAAAAACATCTCATCCCGATGCGGGAGAGGCCGGCAAAAACGCGCCGCGTCGAGCTCATATCTCAGCAGATAGTCCTCTAGGAAGGCGCGGTAGGCTGGCGATATCTGAGCAAAACCCAGATCATATGTCGGGTTCTTCCAAAGCGGTTCAGCCTCCATCGACATCAGGTCCTATCGCGTGTTTCCAGAGTAGAGACTCACGACCGCCCACTTCTGGAACGACCGAGTCGCGGCGTTGAGTATCGCTTTTCTCCCCGGTGTGCGACGGCGACGAGATCGGCTGCCGAATGGCCTCGTGCCTCGAACGCGGTCTTGAGCCTTACTTCGGCGGGATGGGCCCCGTGTAGGCGTAAATCAAGCGGTCGCCAGCAGAGTCAATCTGCAAGCGTTCAATAACCATTCCGCGGCGCTCATAGAAGGCGCGGGCTCTCATATTTGAGGGCTGGGTGCTCAACCGAAAGCCACCCGGCATCCGTGCCTTGGCAACTTCAAAGAGCGCGGCTCCGACGCCGCTACCTTGAGCGCCAGGCGCGACAAAGAGCTGATCCAGTCTTCCTTCAGCGAAAACGAGCGCGAGAAAACCCACCAGTTTTCCATCCACCTCGGCGACGGTCACATCCCACCGTTGAGCGAGTTCTTGCGGAACGCGGACGGCCAATTCAGCTTTGGTAACCACGGGGCTTTCGAGCCCTACAGACACCCAACTCTCGAACCAGAGTTCAGCCAGCGCGGCTTCATCGCCGGGCTCGAAGTGGCGAAGAGTCATGTGCGGTGAGCGTACTATTTTCGAGTGCCTCCCTGCCCGCCTGCGGCACTTCGGGACATTCGCCCCTCGTCAAGGCTTCGCTTGTAAGTCCCCTGGGCGACCTGCCACCCTAAGCCTAGGCGAAGAATGGCGGTGACGCAGGGATTCGAACCCTGGATACGCTTTCACGTATGACGATTTAGCAAACCGTTGCCTTCAGCCACTCGGCCACGTCACCTTGATTTTGCTCAGGTTGTCTCCTGATTTCGCGGCTTCAAGACCCTCGACGGCGCAGATGCGATGCCAAGGTCTTGCGGATGCGAGCGCTCTCATAGCCGAACCCGTCTGCTGGGGAAAGTCCGCAAACAAAGCTTAGCCCCGTTAACCGGGCAATCAGACCAGGTCGTCACAATGGCTGAGCCCTATTCTCAGGACCCTGGCCCTCCATGCCGTTTGACGAGACTGCTACCCTCGAACTTAGCCGCTCAGCCGAGCCGACTTCGGCGGCGCATACTTCAGCCATTGACGCGCGCGTTGATCGGCGCGGACCGCTGCGTCCCAAGGTGCTGGCACCTACCCGCCTGCGCCTCGCCGGCCAACAGATGACCTTGGGCTTTATGTTCGGCGACACGATTACGCTGCTCTTGGCTGGCGGCGTAATGTGCGCGGAGTTGGGCGTGAGTTTGGCCAATCTGAGCGTGACCGTCGGCTGCGCCCTGGCCGTCATTGCGGCGCTGTGGAACCTGCAAACCTATGCGTTCCCGGCGCGCTACGGCCTAGTCGCGCAATTCACCAAGGTGACCCTCGCCTTCGTAATCGGTGCGTCGGTGGGCGCGCTCGCCTTGCTCTCCGTTGCGACGCCGCTGGCCGTCGCCGCTGCTTTGCAGATTTGGGCACCGCTGGCCTGGGTGATGATCGCCACCATGCACACTGTCTGGTGGCTGACGGTCCAGCGTTGGCGGACCAGCGGTCGATTGACCCCCAACATCGTCGTCGTCGGCGCGACGGGCGCGGCAGAGCGACTGATCAGCGCCATGTTGGCCAAGCGCGACGTCAATATCCTCGGACTATTTGATGATCGGGCTGGTCGCAGCCCGCCAAACATTGCTGGTGTGCCTGTGCTGGGCGACACCAAGGCTCTGCTGGACCACCGGATCATGCCCTTTGTGGACCGGGTGGTGATCTCGGTTCCCTCGGCGGCCCAGGTGCGTGTTGCGCAGTTGATTGAGCGGCTGCGCGTCCTGCCCAATGAAATCACCCTGCTGCTCGATGGTGAAAGCAAAGACTATGAAGCGGCCGCAATCGGCCGGATTGCCGACGTGCCGCTGGCGCTGATCTCGGGGGCTCCGGGCAATCAGGCCCGGGCCATGATGAAGCGAGGGCAGGATATCATCGTCGGCACCACGGCCCTGCTGTTTGCCTTGCCGATCATGGTGGTCGTGGCCTTCGCGATCCGTCTGGATAGCCCCGGACCCATTTTGTTTCGCCAGCGTCGGCACGGTTTCAACAACGAAGAAATCGTGGTCTGGAAATTCCGATCCATGAAAGTTGAGCGTTCAGACGCTAGGGCGACAAGACAGATCAGCGCCAATGATGATCGGGTCACTCGGGTCGGGCGTATCATCAGGCGCACGTCGCTTGATGAATTACCTCAGATTTTCAACGTCTTGTCGGGTCAAATGTCTCTCGTCGGACCCCGCCCGCACGCTATAGGGATGATGACCGGCGATGTTGAAAGCGCCCGACTGGTCGCTGAATATGCACACCGCCACCGTATGAAGCCCGGAATGACCGGCTGGGCGGCCATTCACGGGTCTCGCGGCCCGGTAGATACGCCAGAATTGGTCCACCAGCGGGTGGCCTATGACGTGGAATATATTCAACGCCAGTCATTCTGGCTGGATATGTGGATCATGCTGGTGACCATTCCCTGCCTGTTGGGTGACACCGAGGCCGTGCGCTAACGCGCCCTCCGTTCAGGGGTTCGCAATAGGTCCCCGTTAGGCTGCACGCTCAATTCCGAGGACAGGATCGGTATGTTTTGGCGAGGCGTGATCGGCTATCTGCCGGTCAATCTGGTGCAGGGTATGGTGGGGCTTTTGACCATCATCACCTTTACGCGCCTGCT
>JANLPX010000067.1:0-4323 GCA_031367485.1 Alphaproteobacteria bacterium
CCGCTGCCAAGCCCTCGTGGCCACTGCGGACCAATAGGCGAAAGACGTCCAGGCGACCAGACTGCGCAAGGGCGGAAAGGCGTTTGACGGCGAGCTCTGATTCCATATTTCGACGTTTATGGAATTATAGAATTGTAGTCAACCACCTTCTGACATCATGCAGGTCCGTCGCCACAGCGGTGCAGAGGCTGTGCATCTCTTGGGTGGGTTCCAGCAGATCGGGTACCATCACCGTCATCATGCCGGCGGAGGATGCAGCGCGGACACCATTGTGGCTGTCTTCCAATGCCAAACAAAGCTTCGGGTCGACGTTCAACCGCTCGGCTGCGCGCAGGAAGGGGTCTGGATGCGGCTTGCCCAGGGCGTAGTCTCCCCTTGCAACAACGTGATGAAAACGCGGCAGAATGCCAGACTTGCCTAGATGCGCCGCAACCGATCGGTGGCTAGACGAAGTAGCGATGGCTCTTGGAACACTGAGCTGATCCAAATGATCCAACAGCTCCACGACACCAAGCTTTAGCGCGATCCCGACTTCGCAGGCCTCAGCCACGAGCTCCGACACTCGCCGATCGAACTCTGCAAACGGAAAGCCATCACCGTAGTGATCTACGATTTTCTGATCAGCTGAGGCGCTCGGCAGTCCGACCAAGCTGAGAAACAATGACAACGGCATCTCGTGGCCCCGCTCAGCGGCGGCGGCCATCATCGCATCACGATAAACCACCTCGGTATCGCAGAGCAGACCGTCCATATCGAAGACCACGGCGGCAGGCATTCTGGGCAACGTCATGACGGCGACCTAGCCCAGTTCGCACGGACGACGAAATCAATCCCGGCTTCAGTCCGTAACGAAGTCGGCTTGGCTATACCCCTGAAAATAGAGGACGGTGGTCAGGTCGGTGTGATCGATCTTGGCGTCGGCCTCGGCCGCCACGATAGGCTTGGCGCGGTAGGCTAGGCCCAGGCCAGCGGCCCCGATCATCGCCAAGTCATTGGCACCGTCGCCGATAGCCAGGGTGTCTGCGAGGTCGATCTTCAGGCGACCGGCCTCTGTTACAAGGTTCGAAAGCTTGGCTTCACGGCCCAGGATTGGGTCGCCGACCGTGCCGTCGAGATGGTCGTCGGCGACACCAAGACTATTGGCGCGGTTCTCATGGAAGCCTGCGGCGGCGGCCACGCGGCTGGTGAAGAACGAGAAACCGCCGGAGACCAGCAGGCAGCGTGCGCCGTGAACCGCCATGGTCCGCACGAAAATCCGTGCGCCGGGATTGAGCTTCACCCGCTGGTCATAGGCCCGTTGAAGATCGGCCACCGGCAAACCCCTGAGCATGGCGACCCGTTCACGCAGCGCCGCCTCAAAGTCGAGCTCGCCCCGCATAGCGCGCTCGGTGATGGCGGAAACTTGAGCCTTTACACCAGCAAAATCAGCGAGTTCGTCGATGCATTCGCAACCGATTATGGTCGAATCCATGTCGGCGATCAGCAGCCGCTTGCGGCGCCCGTTCCAGAGCTGGACGCAGTGATCAATCGGTTGATCGGCCAGGGTCGCATTGGCGATGGACCGGACAATAGCGAGGTCGTCGGCCTCGACCAGCAGGTCCACAGCGCCGGGTCCAAGCGGCCGCGGCTCCTTGACGCGGGCGCGACTGGCTGCGAGCGCTGGTGCCAACTTGCCGATGGCGGCAGTGACGAGGTCGGCATCGGGTCCGACGAGGGTGAGAGCAAGCTGCATGACGCCCCGCATCTGGCTGATCGCCGGTCCGACGGCAAGTGGCAAGTCGGCCCTGGCCCTACGATTGGCCCTGGCGACGGGGGCTGAGATTGTTGGGGCCGACGCCCTGCAGATCTATCGCGACCTGCCGATCCTGACCGCGCGACCTACGGCGGCCGAGCAAGGTTTGGTGCCGCACCACCTGGTCGGCAGTGTTGATGGTGCCGATGGCTGGTCGGTTGGGCGCTGGCTGGACGCGACCCGAACGGTCCTCACAGAGATCAGTGCGCGGGGCCGAGACGCTGTGGTGGTCGGCGGGACTGGGCTCTATTTCCACGCTCTGACGCAAGGCTTAGCTCAGGTTCCGACGGTGCCAGTGGCGGTGCGAGCGCAAGCGCAGGAGGTGTTTGATGAGGGTGGAGAGGCGGCGTTTAGGGGGATGTTGCGGGGGATAGACCCGGCATCAGAGGGGCGTATCTCAGCGGGTGACCGCCAACGCCTGGTTCGTGCCTGGGAAGTTTGGCTGGCGACCGGTCAGTCATTGACGGACTGGCAGGCGAGCAGCGCGGGAGGCTTGCCGCCTGGCTCATGGTCGGGGGCCGTGATCGCGCCGGATCGCGCGGCGGTTTACGAGCGGTGTGATGCGCGGTTGGCGGGGATGATGGAGGCCGGCGTGCTGGCCGAAGTTGCGACCCTCACCGCGCGCAAGCTCAATCCTGCCCTGCCGATCCTCAAGGCGGTCGGCTACCCCCAACTCGCGGCGCATCTTGGCGGTGAACTGAGCCTGGATGAAGCCGTGCAAGCTGCCCAGCGCGAAACCCGGCGCTATGCCAAGCGGCAAATGACTTGGATGCGCGGGCAAATGGCCGATTGGCCAAAGATCGAGACTTTAGACCCGGACGCCCAATGGAGGTCGTTTCTTGCCCTCAACCCCGACTTGACGCTCTGACGGGGGCATGGCAAAACGCCAGCATCAATTTTCGGAGCAAGCTCTTGCGCCACATCCTCGTACTTGTAAGGCGACCCGCCGCGGACTGACTTGGTCAGCCGTGAAAGGTCGCTTGCATCCGGACCCCCAGCGGGTCCTTTTTTATGTCTCAAAACTAGGCCCGCCCCATGACCGCCCATCAGACCATCCAAGCCGATCCGCTCAGCCAAGACCAAGAAATCCTCTCCGGCGCACAGATCGTGGTTCGCGCCCTGATCGACCAGGGGGTCGAGGTGTTGTTTGGTTATCCGGGTGGGGCGGTCTTGCCGATCTATGACGCGCTGTTCGAAGAGGACCGTCTGCGTCACATCTTGGTGCGCCATGAGCAGGGTGCCACCCACGCGGCCGAGGGCTATGCCCGCTCGACCGGCAAGCCTGGCGTGGTGTTGGTTACCTCCGGACCTGGGGCCACCAATGCCATCACCGGGATCGTTGATGCCTTGATGGACTCTATCCCGTTGATCGTCATCACCGGCCAGGTCGCCACTCACCTGATCGGCACCGACGCCTTCCAAGAGTGCGACACGGTGGGCATTACCCGCTCGATCACCAAGCACAACTATCTGGTCAAGGACGCGGCCGACCTGCCCGGCATCATGCATGAGGCATTCCATATCGCCACCTCCGGCCGTCCCGGCCCGGTGGTCATCGACATTCCCAAGGACGTTCAATTCGCCAAGGCCGCCTATCATGGGCCCAAGGCAGCGGCCTATCCCCACGCCTATCGTCCTCGCACCAAGGGCGACCCGGCCAAGATCGCTGAGGCGGTCGAGCTGCTAGCCAAGGCCCGCAAGCCAATTTTCTATACCGGCGGCGGCGTCATCAATGCCGGACCACGCGCCAGCGCCCTGTTGCGCGAATTGGCCGCCCTGACCGGCGCACCGGTGACCTCGACCTTGATGGGCCTAGGTGCCTTCCCGGCCTCCAACCCGCAGTGGCTGGGTATGTTGGGCATGCACGGCAGCTTCGAAGCCAACAACGCCATGCACGATTGCGACGTGATGATCGCGCTGGGCTCACGGTTTGATGACCGAGTCACCGGGCGGCTGGACGCCTTCTCCCCCGGCTCAAAGAAGATTCATATCGATATCGACCCCTCGTCGATCTCCAAGAATATACGTGCGGATATCGGCATTGTCGGTGACGCCGCCAGCGTGTTGGAAGACATGATCGCGGTCTGGAAGTTCCGCAAGCTAACGCCGAACAAGGCAGGCCTCGCCGACTGGTGGAAGCAGATCGAGACGTGGCGCGCGCGTCGGTCGTTCAGCTACAGCCCCGATAGCAAGCTGATCAAACCTCAGCACGCCATTGAGCGGCTCTACGCCCTGACGCGCGATCAAGACGTCTACATCACCACCGAGGTCGGCCAACACCAGATGTGGGCCGCGCAATTCTTCCACTTTGACGAACCCAATCGCTGGATGACCTCCGGCGGCCTGGGCACCATGGGCTACGGACTGCCCGCCGCACTCGGCGTGCAGCTGGCCCATCCGAACTCCCTGGTCATCGACATCGCCGGCGACGCGAGCGTGCAGATGACCATGCAGGAAATGAGCTGTGCCGTGCAGCACGACCTGCCGATCAAGATCTTCATCCTCAACAACGAATGGATGGGCATGGTGCG
>JANLPX010000108.1:0-2491 GCA_031367485.1 Alphaproteobacteria bacterium
TCTGGCCAAATTGTTGGCGTAGTATTTCCCACAAAATGCCACAATCTGCTCACGGTACAGTTCAACATAATCGCTGAGCGCCTGGGCACTTCATGGTAATCGTCTTGGGAACGCTGCTCTTAGCATGGCTCAGCTTGACCGATGGCGCGACCACCCCCCAAGGTAGGCGGGCGTTGGAGAGCAACCATGCGTTTGAGAGCCCGCTGGGAGCGGGATTGGCGGTTCTGGAAGGGGCTTAACCGGACCCTCAAGCGGGTAAACACCATTGCGCCCGATAGCGACAATCTGATTTGCGATGATCTACAGGCCGCGGTGTTGCGATGGCGTGATCGTCCGGCGCTTACCTTCAATGGACGCACCGTCAGCTATGGTGAAATGGATGCCATCGCCAATCGTTACGCGCACTGGGCCAAAAGCCTAAATTTGCGTCGCGGCCAGACCGTCGCCCTGATCATGCCCAACAGGCTGGAGTATTTTCCGATCTGGTACGGCTTGACCAAGGTGGGCGTCATCACGGCCTTGATCAATAATCAACTGACCGGCCAGCCGCTCGCCCACTGTCTGAACATATCGGGTGCCGGGCATGTAATCGTCGATGAGGAGACCTCGGCCCTCTTCGAAGCGGTAAGCGGGTTACTGGAAAAACCCATGCAGGAATGGGTGCTGGGCGGTGCCCACGGTGATCAGCATGACCTGACCCAAGCGCTCAAGAGCTGCAGCCAGCTGCCGCCCGACCGTTCGTCGCGGGAGGATATGACGGCACGCGACACGGCGCTCTATATCTATACCTCTGGGACCACGGGCCTACCAAAGGCGGCTCGCATCACCCACGGCCGAGCGCAGCTCTATATGCGCGGCTTTGCGGGGGCGACGGGCGCGACGGATAAGGATCGGGTCTATGTGGCCCTGCCGCTCTACCACGCTACGGGTGGCTTATGCGGGTTAGGCGCGGCCTTGCTGAACGGCGGCTCGGTGGTCATCAAAGCCAAGTTCTCGGCGAGCCAGTTTTGGTCAGATATCGCTGCGGAAAACTGCACGATGTTTGTCTATATCGGCGAACTTTGCCGCTACCTGATCAACCATCCACCCAGCGAAGGCGAGGTTGGAAACAAGGTGAGGCTGGCCTTCGGCAACGGGTTGCGCGGCGACGTGTGGACCGAAATGCGCCAGCGATTTCGCATCCCAGAGATTTTAGAATTCTACGGCTCCACCGAAGGCAATGTCTCGATGTTCAATTGGGACGGCAAGGTCGGGGCGATCGGTCGAACACCAAAATGGCTGCGCAAGCGTTTCAACATCCGTTTGGTTCAGTTTGACGTCGAGAAAGAACAGCCCATCCGCGGAGCCAATGGTTTTTGCCTCGAGGCCGGTTCTGGCCAGGTCGGCGAGTGTATCGGTCAGATCGGTGGGGCCGACGCTCGCAATGAATATTCGGGCTATGTCGACAAGGCGGCGTCCGATCAAAAGATCCTGCGTGATGTCTTCGCCACCGGCGATGCGTGGTTCCGTACCGGCGATCTGATGAAGATGGACGGCGATGGGTACTTCTATTTCGTCGACCGGATCGGCGACACCTTCCGCTGGAAGGGCGAAAATGTCTCCACAACCGAAGTGGCCGAGCGATTGCAGGCCGCGCCGGGTGTCACCGAAGCCATCATCTACGGTGTCGAGGTTCCCGGCACCGATGGTCGGGCCGGAATGGCGGCCCTGGTGGTTACACCGGATTTTGATGTCAAAGCCT
Source organism: Alphaproteobacteria bacterium (assembly GCA_031367485.1). GTDB lineage: Bacteria > Pseudomonadota > Alphaproteobacteria > Caulobacterales > Caulobacteraceae > Phenylobacterium. Next base: position 1,742 of record JANLPX010000108.1, read on the forward strand.
TTGGCGAGTATGTGGCGCGCGAGTTGCCCAGCTACGCCCAGCCGGTCTTTCTGCGCCTCCTGCCGGAAATCGCAACGACCGGGACATTCAAGTATCGGAAGATGGATTTGGTGGCCGAGGGGTTCGATCCAGGGCGCGTCAAGACCGCGCTTTTCTATCGAGACCAGGTCGGTGGCTATGTCAGCCTTGAGACTGCTGACTATACGGTGATCGCAGCGGGACAGCTGCGACTCTAATCATCTGCCCAGAACCGTCGGACTCGCCTATATCTATACCCATGTCGACCACCACCTCAGATGCGCCCTTGAGAGGCGCTGCCGTGATTCAAGATGTGGTCCGGAGACTGCCGGACGCGCCGGGCGTCTACCGGATGATCGGCGAGGGTGATGAGGTCCTCTATGTCGGCAAGGCGAGATCCCTGAAGAAACGGGTGATCCAATATGCCCAGGGCCGGTTCCACACCCAACGTATTGCGCTGATGGTGGACCTGACTCGGTCCATGGAATTCGTCACCACCAAGACCGAGACGGATGCGCTGCTGCTCGAGATCAACCTCATCAAGCAGATGAAGCCTCGGTTCAACGTGCTGTTGCGCGACGACAAGTCCTTCCCCGAAATCGTCATTCGCCGGGAGCATCCGGCCGCGCAACTGCGCAAGCATCGCGGCGCGCACACGATCAAGGGTGACTATTTCGGGCCCTTCGCCTCCGCCCATTCGGTGACCAAGACCTTGAATACACTGCAGAAGGC
>JANLPX010000148.1:0-9752 GCA_031367485.1 Alphaproteobacteria bacterium
GGGCGGGCTTGACCCTATTCAATTCCGAACTCCTGCCCAGCTTTCGCGAGGGCCACTTCGTTTTGGCCGTGGCCGGTCCTCCTGGCAGCTCCCTGGGGGTGATGCGCGACTATGGCGCGGCCATTACTCGCGACCTTCTGGACATTCCGGGTGTTCAGACTGCCGAGCAACAGATCGGACGGGCCGAGGGAGGCGAAGACACCTGGGGCCCGGAAAAAAGCGAATTCCACGTGGAGCTGAAGCCAAAGCTTTCTGGCGCAGCGCAAGATAAGATCCAGCAAGAGATCCACAATGTACTGGACAGCTATCCCGGCTTGCAGACCGAGGTACTGACCTTTCTGGGCGACCGGATCGGAGAGTCGCTGTCTGGCGAAACGGCATCCTTGGCAGTCGGGGTTTACGGGGCTGACCTCGATACGCTCGACAAGGTTGCCGGAGATATTTCAAAGGTGCTGGAAACCATTCCAGGCGCGATGGACGTCACGATCCAAGCCCCGCCGCAAACCCCGGTGGTGCGCGTGGATTTGATTGTCCCGGCCCTGGCCCGCTACGGACTAACACCGGCTGAGGTATTGGAAACCGTAGCCACCGCCTATCAGGGCGGCGAGGCCGCGCAGATCTTCAGTGAAACGCGGTCGGTACAGGTCGCGGTGACCAGCGCCGCAGATCTTAGGCAGGATCCCGAGACGGTTGGCGATTTGCTGATCCGGTCATCGAGCGGCGTCGCCGTACCGCTGAACCAAGTCGCTCATGTCTATTTGACCGAGGGACGTACCTTGATTTCTCATGAGGGTGGTCGGCCGCGACAGGTGGTAACGGCCAATCCAACTCCCAAAGACGCGGCGCGGGTTACCAAGGCCGCCAAGGTGGAGATCGCCAAGCGCGTCTCGCTGCCCAAGGGCGTCTATCTGACCTATTCCGGAACCGCCGAAGGCACCCGCACGGCTCAGAGAGAGCTCTTGGGAAACGTTGCTATCGCCTTTGGCGCGGTGATTGCCCTGTTGTTGATTGCCTTTGGCGATGGGCGCTCAGTGACCCTGATCCTGGCGTCCGCGCCGTTTGCGCTTGTCGGCGGGGTCGCGGCTGTCGCCGTGACGGGGGCGAGCCTGTCCTTGGGATCACTGGTGGGATTCATTACGCTGTTTGGTGTCGCGGCGCGTAATGCCATTCTGTTGATCTCCCACCTGGAACATCTGATTACAGTGGAGGGGCACAGCTGGTCCCTAGAGACCTTGTCGCAGGCCACGCGTGAGCGCGTGACCCCGATCCTGATGACCGCCCTAGTGACGGCTTTGGGCGTACTACCGCTGGCCATTCAGACCGGTCAGGCCGGACGGGAAATCCAAGGCCCTATGGCGATCGTTATTCTGGGGGGCTTGCTGACCTCGACACTGGCCAGCTTAGTTCTGCTGCCAGCGATGATTTGGGGCTATGGGCGCGCCAAAGACCGCGTCCATTAACCCTTCAGTGGGGTTCCCGCTCTAGCTTGCACGCAAGAAACAGGCCAGGAGGGCGTTTTGGCGCTTGGTGCGCGTTTAGAGCTTCGTCAGGGCCAGGGGTTGGTGATCACCCCCCAGCTGCAGCAGGCTATTAAGCTGTTGCAGCTCTCCAACATGGAGTTGGAGGCCTATGTGGAAGGCGAACTGGAGCGCAACCCGCTGCTTCAGCGCGATGAGCGCGACTCTGAACCCGAGAGTGCCCCCGAACCGCGTGAGGTCGAGAACTACGCCTTAGACCAAATTCCCGAAGGTGGTGCAGGCCAGGAAATGGATGTCAGCCACGTCGCCGAAGCCTCGCCCGGTGAGCGCGCCACGGGGGACGCCGAGGGCGCGCAACAGGCCGGTGGGGCTATTGATTGGTCGCGCGCCGGCAGCGGTGGCAGCTTCGAAGATACGGACGATTTCGAACAACGGTTGAGCCACGAAAAAACCCTGGCTGAACATCTGCAGGACCAGTTGTTAGTATCTGGGTTCGCCGGCATCGAACTGGCAGCGGCGATCGTGTTGGTCGATGCCGTCGATGAGGGCGGATATTTGCGGTGCGATCTGGCCGAAACGGCGGAACGTCTCGGCTGTGACCTGACCTTCCTCGAAGATATTCTGCGGATGCTGCAGCGGTTCGAGCCTGTTGGGGTTTTCGCCCGCGATGTACGCGAATGCCTGATGATCCAATTACAAGATCGCAATCGCTGTGATCCGGCCATGGTGGCCCTGCTCGATAACCTCGATTTGCTGGCCAAGCGTGATCTCAGCGCGCTGCGTAAGGCTTGCGCTGTCGATGACGAAGACATGCGCGAGATGATCGCCGAACTTAAGGCCTTAACCCCACGCCCCGGCGCCGCTTTCGGCGGTGAGCCAAGTCAGCCGGTTGCGCCGGACGTCTATGTGCGAGAAGGGCTAGGCGGTCTATGGCATGTGGAGTTGAACTCCGACACCTTGCCGCGCCTATTGGTTGACCAGCGCTATCACGCTCGGGTGTCTGCCTCCTCTCTGAAAGATCAGGAAAAGGTCTTCGTGGCCGATTGCATGGCCTCGGCCAGTTGGCTGGTAAAAAGCCTAGATCAGCGGGCCAAAACCATCCTGAAAGTCGCCTCAGAGATCGTCCGCCAACAGGATGGGTTCCTGGCTTTTGGCGTTGAACACCTGCGACCTCTGAACCTGAAAACCGTCGCCGATGCGATTGGCATGCATGAATCGACAGTCAGTCGGGTTACATCGAATAAGTATCTAGCCACCCCGCGCGGAATGTTTGAGCTCAAATTCTTCTTCACCTCTGCGATTCAGGCGACGGAGGGGGGCGAGGCCCACTCTGCTGAGAGCGTTCGCCATCGGATTCGCCAGCTAATCGACGCTGAGAAGTCTGACATTGAGGTCCACTCCGATGATCGGATTGTCGAGATTCTGAAGGAAACCGGAGTCGACATAGCGCGACGAACGGTCGCCAAGTACCGTGATGCGATGCGTATCCCGTCATCGGTAGAGCGGCGGCGATCCCTGAAGGAAGCCTGATCCAGTCAAGGGGCGCGCAGGCTTATTCTGCTTCAAAATGACGTGTTCAGATTGCGCTTCGCGACGCTTGACAGTGGGCCGAGACTGGCGCGTTCTTGGCTTATGCAAGTGTTGGTTTCCGGCAAGCATGTCGCCGTCGGGGAGGCCCTGCGTGAGCGGGTCACCGACGAAATCGTAGGCGCGATCGGCAAGTACTTCGAGCGGGGCGGCGACGCCCAGGTCGTGGTCAGCCGAGAGGGTCATTCCTTCCGAATTGATTGTGCGGTGAACTTGGCGTCTGGCCAAACACTGCAGAGTCATGGCCTGGGATCGGACGCTCACAGCGCGTTCGACACGGCCTTGGCCAAGATCGAAACGCGAATACGGCGATACAAACGTCGCCTAAAAAGCCATTCGGTCGCCGCCACGGCCAAACAGGCCGAAACCGCATCCTACTTCGTCATTCGAGCCTTAGAGGGTGACGAGGAGGAGACTTGGGATGAGGACAATTCGCCTCACGCTACCGATGCCGTGCCCGCCGCAATGGTGATCGCTGAGACCGAACGAGTAATCCGCACCATGACTGTTTCTATGGCAGTGATGGAGTTAGACTTGACGGAATCACAGACAATCGTGTTTAGGAACGCCGCGCACGATGGATTGTCTGTGGTCTATCGACGCCCGGATGGAAACATCGGGTGGATCGACCCCGAGCGCACCAAATCGACGAACGGGAACGGTGCTGCCAGGACCTAGGTCTTGGAGGTTTTGTTTCTGATCGGTCACGGGATTGGGCCTGTAAGTTTTTCGGACGTCACGAGACACGATGTTGATTGGTGAGATACTTGACCATGCGGCCATAGCGCCGCGCGCCAGCGCGCCCAATAAGCGCCAAGTGCTGGCGCTTATTGCCGACATTGCCAGCCGGAATTTCGGCCTTAGGGCGAGCGATGTCCTGGACGGGCTAGCGGAACGCGAGCTGGCGGGTTCGACCGGCGTCGGACATGGCGTGGCAGCGCCCCATGCCCGACTGACCGGCGTTGATCAAATGCGCGCCGTGTTTCTGCGCCTGGAACAACCGGTCGATTTCGGGTCAGTCGACGAACAGCCGGTTGATCTGGTGTTCGCCATCATATCTCCGGCCGACTCCGGCTCAGAGCACTTGCGGGTCTTGGCCAAGGTATCGCGACTGATGCGCCAGGGCGAACTGCGCGAGCAGCTCAGGCAAGCCCGAACAGCCGACGCGATTTACGCGCTGCTGGCGCAGGACGTTACGTCCACAGCGGCCTGATCAGTGGACTGAGACCGGTGCCAGTTCGTGAGCGAGCGCAGCAGCAACAGCCGATAGTTTGTCCGTTAGAACCGCCAAGCGTTCTCCATCGGCCCGGTGGACTGCGTAGAGTATTTGGCTCGGCTCGACTTGAAAACCTTGGAGCTGCTCGACCGGCGTGGAGGCGATAATCTCGGCACCCGATACGGGGCGGACATAGACCAAGTTGGGGCCGCCGAGGCTGGCGAACGCTTCTGCAGATAAATTGGGTGTCGACATGACCACCTCCTGTTGAATGCATTTAGCTCGATCCATGACCGGCATCAGCCCATGGTCTCGATGGGTATTTTCTTGACCAGTTTTCCCGGCGCGGGACGGGTCAAGTCGATGTGTAAAAGTCCGTGACCCAATAGCGCCTTCTCTACCTCGACCCCGTCGGCCAAGACGAAACTGCGGACAAAGCCACGAGCGGCGATCCCCCTATGAAGGAAGGCATCTTCACCCTTGGCGACATCTTCTCTGCGACCAGCAATGATCAATTGTTGATCTTCGACCGTCACGTGCAGCGTCGCGGGTGTGAACCCGGCAACAGCAAGGGTGATACGCAGCGCGCCATCACCCAGATCTTCTACGTTGTAGGGGGGATAGCTTTCGGCTGCCGCCTTAGCTGCGCGCTCAATTAGGATTCGCGTGTGCTCAAAGCCGAGTAAAAAGGGGCTATCGAATACAATCGGCCTGTTCATTTCAGAGTCCTCGCAATCTAAGCGACTCGACCGGTGACCTACCCAAAGCTGGCGCAGGCTGCCGGACAGCAAGGATATGGGTAGGCTGGTGCCTAGATTCAACTGACCCCCATGTGGGTTGAATTGCGCCGCGAACTAGATGCTTGTGACGGGCTGACCCAAACTTGACGTGAACGCGACTACATGAGCGGGCTCTCTAACATTCGGCTACTGGTGGTCGATGATAACGAACAGATGCGAACCATAATCGGTGCCGTTCTGATCGGAGCCGGTATCCGTGACCTGCGCTACGCGCCCGACGGCCGACGCGCCCTAGAGGCTATGCGTGAGTTCCAGTTCGACGTGATCTTCGTCGACTATGAAATGCCCGGCATGCACGGATTAGATTTTCTGTCTGCTGTGCGCGCCCTCGAAACCGAGACCAAGTTTATACCGATCATTATGCTGACTGGACATGCGGATTTGCTGCGCCTAAATGCGGCGCGTGATCGCGGGGTTACAGAATTTCTGGCTAAGCCGGTGACCGCCAAGTCTATCCTCACCCGGCTAAACGCGGTGATCTATCACCAGCGGCCCTTTGTTGATTCAGATCACTATTTCGGCCCCGACCGTCGTCGGCGGCAGGCACCAGACTATGGCGGACCGTTCCGCCGGGTTTCCGACAAAACCGCAGACTAGATGTGGCGAAGGCCCGCTGCTTTCGCAACGGGCCTTCATGGTGGAGCTTAGCGGAGTCGAACCGCTGACCTCTTGCATGCCATGCAAGCGCTCTACCAGCTGAGCTAAAGCCCCCGAAGTTTCGGGTCTCTCACGGAAAGCAAGATAGCCCTCCGTCCAAGAGGCGCGGAACCTAGTCTGAGAGGTCCGTGCGATCAAGCCCGCCCACAATGGAAAATTGCGGGCGGGATTTACTGGCGACCTTACCGGTCTTCGACGTCGCCTTCGCCGGGCAAACCATCGATCTCGGTATCGTCGAATTCGTCATCATCTTCGTCTTCGAGGAACGGGACATCGGCGTCATCTTCGTCGTCCAGCTCTTCCTCTTCGGAAAAGCCAGCTAGCTCGTCCTCAGGCGCAGCCGCCGGATCGGGGGCTTCATCGTCGTCGTCGGAGATCAGCAGAGGTTCGTCGACGACTTCGTCGAGTTCTGGCGTTACCGCCTCTTCCTCTTCCTCATCATCAGCGTCGGCAGGCTTGGCGACGACCTGATCTTCTTGTTCGTCGTCAAGATCGCGGTCAACTGGGGTTGCGCGCGAACGGGTACGGCGGTTGCGGACCGCCTCATCAGGATCGAATTCATGGGCGCATTTAGGGCAATGGGCTGGGCGACGGTTCAAGTCATAGAACTTCGCCTGGCAGTTCGGGCAGAGTTGCTTTGCGCCGAGTTCAGGAATGGCCAAGTGGCGGGCCTCTAATCGTGGGGTGAATTGGAGCCGGGTCACTTGCCACGCGACGGCGTCGCTGTCAAAAGCAAACCCCCTCGTGACACCTGCAGGCCGCAAGGAGGCTTGGTTTTTCCATGACGTCAGCTGGACTGACCGCAAGGCGCGGCGGCCCGCTGCGGGGTCGCGTACGCGCTCCGGGCGATAAGTCGATTTCTCACAGAGCTTTGATCTTCGGGGCCTTGGCCATCGGGATTACGGAGATTGAAGGCCTGCTTGAGGGCGAGGATGTACTCGCCACCGCCAGCGCAATGCGCAGTTTTGGTGCCCAAGTCGAGCATTTGGGAGCCGGGTCATGGCGTGTGGCCGGGTTGGGCCGTTTTGTCGAACCCTCAAACGTCATTGACTGCGGCAATGCGGGAACCGGTGTGCGGCTGATTATGGGCGCGGCATCTGGATTTGACCTAGTCGCTACCTTCACGGGTGATGCTTCACTGCGCAACAGACCCATGAACAGGATCATGAAGCCCTTGCGTGAGATGGGTGCGAACTTTGTGGGGCGATCCGGCGGTCGGCTGCCCCTAACCCTGGTGGGGGGCGACCTCCGGCGTATTGAATATCGGCTCCCCGAGCCTTCCGCCCAGGTGAAGTCGGCGATTCTCTTGGCAGGTCTTCACGCGGAGGGCGGTGCCAGGGTCATTGAGCCTGAGGCGACGCGAGACCACACCGAACGCATGTTGCGCGCGTTTGGGGCAGAGGTTGAGGTGCGAGACCAAGGCGGAGACCGCAATATTGACCTGGCCGGTGGTCAGACCCTGCGGGCAGCGCGGGTTACCGTACCTGGTGACCCGTCGTCGGCTGCGTTTCCCCTGGTCGCTGCGCTGATCACGCCGGGTTCGGAGGTCACGGTCGAGGGGGTTTTGCTCAATGCGCTCAGGATTGGCCTTTTTGAGACCCTAAGGGAAATGGGAGCTGACCTTCGTATCGAGAATGTTCGCGACCAGGGCGGCGAACCGGTGGGCGATATCACTGCCCGCCATTCTGAGCTCAGAGGTGTTGATGTGCCGCCAGAACGCGCGCCTTCGATGATCGACGAGTATCCGATCCTGGCCGTAGCTGCGGCCTTCGCCGATGGCCCGACCCATATGCGCGGGATCGGCGAGATGCGGGTGAAGGAAAGCGATCGGATTGCCCTGATGGCCGCCGGGCTGGCAGCGTGTGGGATCGGCGTGGAAGAAGAGCCAGAGGGCTTGATTGTTGTCGGATCAGCACGCGGTAACCATCCCGCGAGCGGTGGTGCTCAGGTTGTGACTCATGGTGACCACCGGATCGCAATGGCCCATCTGGTCATGGGTCTTGCTGCAGAAGGCGAGATCCGCGTCGACGAACCCGGCATGATTGCCACGAGCTTCCCAGGGTTTGTCGACATGATCCGTGGCCTCGGCGGGGACTTGGAAGCATCGTGACAAAACCTCCGTTTGTCATTGCAGTGGATGGTCCGGCGGCGTCCGGCAAGGGGACCATCGCCTCGGGCCTTGCGGCTGAATACGGGCTTCCGGTGCTCGACTCGGGTCTGCTCTACCGCGCCGTCGGAGTTCTGCTTCAGCGGCAGGGTGGCAACCTGGAGGATGCCGAGGCAGCCGCAGCGATCGCTGCTGACCTAAAGGTTGAGATGCTGAGTGATCAGGCGTTTCGAAGCCGAGCAGCGGGAGAGGCCGCAAGCCGAGTGGCCGTCCATCCGAACGTACGGGTGGCGCTCCGGGATATGCAGCAGGCTTTTGCAAACGCGCCTAACGGTGCGGTCATCGACGGGCGAGACATCGGCACGGTGATTGCACCGAACGCCCCCGCCAAACTCTATGTCACAGCAAGGCCAGAGGTGCGCGCCGAGCGGCGTTTTCGGCAGCTCACGGCTCAGGGCGAAGCTGTGACCTTCGAGGATATTCTTGAGGATATCCGCCGCCGAGATGCCCGCGATGGTGGGCGCTCAGACTCCCCAATGATCCAGGCCAAGGACGCGGCCTTGCTCGACACGTCGCAAATGACTATAGACCAAGCCGCCGATGCGGCCCGCCGCATGGTTGAGGTGGCGCGTGCGCGTTGGCTGGAGTCTTAATCGACCCAAGTCGATGTGCAAATCAAACCGCGCCCCACCCTCAGTTGCCGCGGGCAAATCACCGGTGCGGTTCGCCGCATCCTCGGTTGAAACCCTTAACCCGACACGTGGACTCTGTCCGCCGCCTAAGCGCGCGCCGGACCTCGTGTCATTTGAAGACGAAAGAACACAATGGCTGACGGTAATAGCCTTAATCCTTCCCGCGAAGATTTCGCCTCCCTGCTCGACGAGAGCATGGGTGGCCGCGATTTCATGGAAGGCCAAGTTGTCAAAGGTATCGTGGTTGGAATCGAAAAGGATTTCGCCATCATCGACGTCGGTCTGAAGACCGAGGGCCGTATCTCGGTCAAAGAATTCAACACTGGTGAAGACGACAAGCCCCCGATCAAGATCGGCGATACCGTTGAGGTGTTCCTGGAGCGCGTTGAAAACGCCATGGGCGAAGCGGTCATCAGCCGCGACAAGGCGCGGCGTGAAGAGGCCTGGACCCGTCTGGAAGGCGTTCACGAAAAGAACGAGCCCGTCATGGGTTCCATCGTTGGCCGCGTGAAGGGTGGCTTCACCGTCGACCTGGGCGGTGCTTCAGCCTTCTTGCCAGGAAGCCAAGTCGATATCCGCCCCGTGCGCGATGTCGGCCCGTTGATGGGCAAGGAACAGCCTTTCGCCATTCTGAAAATGGACCGTCCCCGCGGCAATATCGTGGTTTCGCGTCGTGCGATCCTCGAAGAAGCCCGCGCGGAACAACGCACCGAGTTGGTGGGTCAGCTGCAAGAAGGCGAAATCCGCGACGGCGTGGTCAAGAACATCACCGACTACGGGGCCTTCGTGGATCTGGGCGGTATCGATGGGTTGCTGCACGTTACCGATATGAGCTGGAAGCGCGTCAATCACCCCAGCCAGGTTCTGGCCGTGGGCGACACCGTCAAGGTTCAGATCGTCAAGATCAACCCCGACACCCAGCGTATCTCGCTAGGCATGAAGCAACTGCAGTCTGATCCTTGGGACGGCGTGGAAGCCAAGTATCCGATGGGTGCCAAGTTTACCGGCCGGATCACCAACATCACCGACTACGGTGCCTTTGTGGAGCTGGAAGCCGGCGTTGAAGGTCTGGTCCACGTGTCAGAAATGTCCTGGACCAAGAAGAACGTCCATCCGGGCAAAATCGTCTCCACCAGCCAGGAAGTCGATGTTGTGGTTCTGGATGTCGATCCGTCCAAACGCCGCGTGTCGCTTGGCCTCAAGCAAGCCATGGAC
>JANLPX010000198.1:0-8107 GCA_031367485.1 Alphaproteobacteria bacterium
TGGGTTCAGACCATCATTTCCATGGCCATCTTCCGCCAGAAATTCCTCGAGGAATGCACGCCGGGCTATTACAACAATGAGGGTCAACCCTCGGTGCTGGCGGCGCGCAACGGTTCCTACGGCCAAGGCCCGATCGCCTTCGTCAAGGTGCTGGAAGACTGGCGTGCAGAGGGCGGACTACAAGGCTTGGAGTTGTCGCGAGAATAGGTCTCATGACGAATCCTCGCTGAGCGCCTATATCTGATTTCATGCCGCCGCGCCTCAGACCTACCCGCCTGGAATATGTCGTCGACGGGGTGCGACTGCGCACCCAACTGTCGGCCGCGGCGCTGGATGCGGCCGGCGATGAGCCCGCCCAACGTAAGGCCGCGCTAGACATCCTGAAACAGGCGCTGTTTCGCGGTCGAATGATTGCCAAGGAGCGGTTGGAGAACGGTGCGGGCGGCATCGAGACTGCGCGGCTATTGTCGGGTGTTACCGATGAGGTGGTGACCGCCCTCTATGACTTCACCACCGTCCATGTGTTTCGCGCACGCAATCCCACTGAGGGTGAGCGGTTGGCGCTGATCGCGGTGGGCGGTTACGGGCGCGGTACCTTGGCCCCGTTTTCTGATCTCGATCTGCTGTTTTTGCGCCCCTATAAGCAGACCGCTCATGCCGAGAGCGTTATTGAATACATGCTCTATGCCCTTTGGGATCTGGGCTTCAAGGTGGGTCACGCCTCGCGCACGGTGGAAGAGTGCATCCGCTTGTCGCGGGAAGACTTCACGATCCGTACCTCGATCCTAGAAGCGCGCCGTTTGAGCGGTGATGAGAAGCTATCTGATGAGCTGACCCGCCGGTTCCGCGCCGAAGTGGTCAAAGGTACCGGGGCCCAGTTCGTCGCGGCTAAGCTCAAAGAACGCGACGAGCGCCAAGTGCGCGCCGGCACCAGCCGCTATCTGGTTGAGCCGAACGTTAAGGAGGGCAAGGGCGGTTTGCGTGACCTCAATACCCTGTTCTGGATCGCTCAGTATCTGCATCCGGTGGCCCAAGTGGACGGCGTCGTGCAGCTGGAGATGTTTGAACGCCGCGAGGTGGCCGCCTTCATTCGCGCCTTCGATTTCCTGTGGGCCGTGCGCGGACATCTCCATTTTGCGACCGGCCGACCTGAAGAACGCCTGACCTTCGACCTGCAGCCCGAAATCGCCCGGCGCATGGGCTATGGCGACCGTGGCGATGCGCCAGCCGTCGAACGGTTCATGCGGCGCTATTTCTTGATCGCCAAAGAGGTCGGTGCGCTCACCCGGGTCTTTGCTGCAAAGCTGGAATCCGAGCGGGTCAAGGCTGAACCCAAGGGCCTGTCACGGCTATTGCCGGGTGGGGGCAAGGCCCGCCGCAAGGCGCTGGATGCCGGGTTCCACGAAGAGGGCGGCCGCCTCAATATCGATGGACCACAGGTCTTTGAGGCTGACCCGGTCAACTTGCTGCGGCTGTTTCGCTTGGCCGACCAACGCGACTTGGATCTCCATCCCGACGCCTTCACTGCCGCCACGCGCATGACCAATTTGATTGGGCCTAAGGTGCGGCGCGACCCGGTGGCTGCCCAGGTGTTTCTCGATATACTGGCTCACGGTCGCGACCCACAACGCACCTTGTCGATGATGAACGAGGCCGACGTGCTGGGTCGGTTCATCCCCGAATGGGGCCGCATCGTCGCTCAGATGCAGTTCAATATGTATCACTCCTACACCGTCGATGAGCACACGTTGCGCGCCGTCGGCGTGATCGCCCAGATCGCGGCCGGTAAGTTTGCAGAGGATCATCCGCTCTCCACCGCCATCATGCCGCTGATCGATGACCGTGAAGCCCTTTTCCTGGCCATGTTGCTGCACGACACCGGCAAGGGCGGGGCCGGGGGTCAGGAGAAGGCGGGGGCTAGGGCGGCGAGACAGGCGTGCGAAAGGCTGGGCCAGGATCGCAAGCGCATCGAACTGGTCGCCTGGCTGGTCGAGCATCACCTGCTGATGAGCGACACCGCCCAAAAGCGCGATGTTTCTGATCCGCGGACCGTAGTCGATTTTGCCCAGGTTATTGAGACACCGGAGCGTCTGCGACTCCTGTTGGTCCTGACGGTCGCCGATATCCGCGCTGTTGGGCCTGGTGTTTGGAATGGGTGGAAGGGTCAGCTATTGCGCGAGCTCTATGCCGCAACCGAAGCGCTGTTCCGGGGTGGTCGAGGGTCTGACCAGGCTGCGGCCGTCCGCCGATACCACGAGAACGCCGCCTATGACGCGCGTATGCGTTTGGTTGCCGCCGACGCAAAAGTCACCGACTGGGCTCAAAGCATGGAGGACGCCTATTTCACCTCCTTTACGGATGCCGAAGTGCTTGACCATGCGGCCTTGGCCCGCCGAGCGCGAGACGGTGGCGCTGCGGCTGTAGGCCGAGTTCGCCCTGACCTAAATGCCTCAGAAGTGGTTGTGGCTGCCGAGGATCGACGGCGTCTGTTTGTTGATCTCGCCGACGCCCTGACAGCTGCGGGTGCCAATGTGGTGGGCGCACGGGTCTTCACATCTCGCCACGGTCAGGCGTTGGATGTGTTTTTTGTGCAGGACGCCTCTGGTGCGGCCTTTGGTGCCGACAATGCCAAGGCCTTAGAGCGCCTAACCCAGCGCCTGGAGGCCGCTGGCCGAGGCGAACCCAGCAAGGCCGAAACCAAGAAGCTGGGTGACCTGGGACGCGCTGCGGCCTTTTCAATTACGCCGACGGTGATGCTGGACAATGACGCGTCAGAGGCCTCCACGGTCGTCGAAGCCTCCGGGCGCGATCGACCTGGTCTTCTGGCCGCCTTAGCAAAACCGATCTCCGATGCGGGCCTATCGATCCTGTCTGCCCATATCGATGGTTACGGCGAACGCGCCGTGGACGCCTTTTATGTGGTGGGAGATCAGGGGCGAAAGCTAACCGATGCTAAGGCAATGAGTGCGCTTAAGGCTGATCTGATGGCAGCGCTTGAGGCGGTTGATCCAGCCGTAGCCAACCGGGTTCGAACCAGCTTACAAAAGGCGAGAGCCAGCGTCAGCCGCTAAGGCGTCTTGACCACAAGCAAGGGCGCGGCGCAGAGACACCGCGTGAGCGCTCCAGTCGACAGTCCCGCCCGGCCGCCCGTGAAATCGGGCAGCATGATCCGCTCCTCAATGGTCTATTCGGCGCTAACCCTGGTCAGCCGGTTTCTAGGCTTGGCCCGGGACTTAGTTATCACGGCACGGATGGGTGCCAGCCTGACAATAGCCGCCGACGCCTATTATACCGCTCAAGCTTTCTCCAACTTGTTTCGTCGCATCTTCGCTGAAGGTGCGTTCGCTGCAGCCTTCGTGCCGTCCTACTCGCGCAAGCTGGCGGCAGACGGCGAAGGGCCTGCCGACAATTTGGCGGCTGATGCGCTCGCGACCATGGCCGTCGCCACGATTGGCCTGACACTGGTCGCTCAGTTGGCCATGCCATGGATTATGCTGGTCTATTCGCCGGGCTATGTGGCCGACCATGAAAAGTTCCGGCTGGCGGTTATCCTCACCCAGATCACCATGCCCTACCTGCCATGCATGGTGGTGGCTTCACTGTTGGCTGGAGTCTTGACCGCACGCGGTCGGTTCATCGTCTACGGGGCCTATCCGACAGTCTTGAATCTGGTGATGTTAGTCGCCGTCCTGCCGCAGCATGATCCCATTAAGGCGGCCTATGCGGCCTCCTATGCCACCATCGTCGCGGGGATTGGTCAGGCCGGTCTTTGCTGGTGGGGCGTGGCTAAATCAGGCGCCAAGGTCCGACTAGTCCGGCCTAAACTCACGCCGGAGGTTAAGGCTCTGATCAAGCTGACTATCCCAGGGGCATTGGCCTCAAGCGCCGTTCAGCTGAACATTTTCATATCCACGATGCTGGCCTCGCAGGTCTCGGGCCTGCGGGCCTGGATGAGCGTTGCCGACCGCTTTTATCAATTGCCGCTATCGCTGGTCGGCACAGCTATTGGCGTGGCGTTGTTGCCTCGGCTCTCCAAAGCCTTCGGGGCCAAAGACACCGATGACGCTCAGGCGGCTATGGATCAGGGCTTGGTCTTTGCCCTGGCTTTTTGCCTACCCGCCGCAGCCGCGATCCTAGCCATGCCGGTCTATCTGGTAGACGGCCTCTTCACGCGGGGCGCATTCCTGCACAAAGATGCCGTGGCCGCTGGCCAGATCCTGTTCCAATACGGCTGGGGTCTTCCAGCCTTCGTTCTGGTCAAAATTCTGCAACCAGCGTTCTTCGCGCGACAAGATACCCGCACCCCGATGCGGTTCTCATTGATCTCGGTGGTGGTGAACATCGCCTTCGGCATCGGGTTGTTTTACACGATCGGCTTCCAGGGGATCGCCGCAGCGACCAGCATCGCGACCTGGATCACGGTGATCCAGATGGCGCTAACGCTGAATAGCAAATACGCCTATCGGCCCTCGGCCAAGGCTTGGGGCAAAATGATCCGGGTTGCCTTGGCCAGTCTCGGCATGGGCATCTTGTTGTTTGCCGCCAGCCAGTTTCGCGCTCAGCTCGAGGCCCCTCTTGTCGGCATTTCGTTTGGTGGTTTGCATGCCAAGGAAATCACTGTCCTCCTGGTCTCGATGGCGGGTGCGGCGGTCTATCCCGTGCTGCTATTTGCCTTTGGCGGGATAACGCCTTCTGAACTCCGAGTGGCATTCCGTAGAAACAAGGATGAGCCCTCTACCTCAACGCCAGACTTGCTCTAGGCCTGTGCGCCGACTATTCACCTGATCCATGGCTCACTTGCGACAAATCTGGCGATGGCGCTGCGTCTGACCTCGACGCCCCCGCGCGGCAACGCGCTGCCATGTCCTCCATCACAAAGCCTGAAGCCATGACCGATCAAATCACCCCCACCTATGCGGGCCCGACCCGCGTGCTCTCCGGTGTCCAGCCGACCGGTGCCCTGCACCTGGGCAATTATCTCGGCGCTTTGGTGAAATTCACCCGCATGCAGCACGAGATGGAGACCTTCATCTTCGTGGCCGACCTGCACGCCATCACCCAGTGGCAGGATCCCAAACTTCTGAAGTCTCAAGTACGTGAGATCACAGCCGCCTATCTTGCGGCCGGGCTCGATCCGAAGATCGCCACCATCTTCCCGCAATCGGCAGTGCCGGCTCATGCGGAATTGGCCTGGGTCTTCAACTGTGTGGCGCGTTTAGGTTGGCTCGACCGCATGACCCAGTTCAAGGACAAGGCCGGCAAGCACAAGGAACGTGAAAGCGTCGGGCTCTACACCTATCCCGTGCTCCAGGCAGCCGACATTTTGATCTACAAAGCCACCCACGTGCCCGTCGGCGAAGATCAACGCCAGCACCTGGAACTGACCCGCGACATCGCCGCCAAGTTCAATCACGACTTCGAGGTTCCGGAATACTTTCCCCTGCCCGACGCTGTGGCGGAAGGGCCGGGCGCGCGGATCATGTCCCTGCGCGATGGCTCAGCCAAGATGAGCAAGTCCGACCCGTCGGACTATTCCCGTATCAACCTCACCGATGATGCCGACGCCATCGCCCAAAAGGTCCGAAAGGCCCGCACTGATCCGGAGCCTTTGCCGGAGACGCTGGATGAGTTGAAGGGGCGTCCGGAGGCGCTCAATCTGATCGGCATCTATGCGGCTCTGGATGGTCGCACTTCTGCCGAGGTCTTGGCGGAGTTCGCCGGCCAGGGGTTTGGCGGCTTCAAACCCAAACTTGCCGACCTAGCGGTCGCCAAGCTCGCACCCATCGGCGAGGCCATGCGCGGCTTCATGTCAGACCCAGCCCAGATCGACGCCATCCTGGCGGCAGGTGCCCAGCGGGCGCGAGATGTGGCGGCTCCAACCTTGGCGGAGGTCAAGAAGATCGTGGGCTACTGGGCGGGCTAGCAAGCGCTTGCGAAAAGCCGCTCAAACCGCCACCGTCCCCCCATGAGCCAACGCAAGTTCCTGGTCATTGCCGACGAGAGCCCCGAGTTTCACGCCGCCCTGCGGTTTGCCTGTCGCCGTGCGCGCTCCACCGGGGGGCATGTGGCCTTGCTAAAGGTGATTGAGCCGGCGGTGTTCGAACACTGGAGCGGGGTGCGAGAGGAGATTGAGCGGCAGGCGCGCGAAGAGGCGGAGGTGGCCCTTCAGAAGATGGCGCAGTTCGTGGTCGACGAGACGGGGGCGGCACCTGAGTTCATCATTCAGCATGCAGACAATACACGTGCCGCCCTACGCACGGTGATATCGGCCGACCCGGCCATCAAGATCTTGGTGCTAGCGGCCGCGGTCGGCGGGCGGGGTCCTGGGCCTTTGGTCGCATCCTTGGCCAAGGAGGGCGTAAAGTGGGGCACGCGCAAGGTACCAGTGACGGTAGTCCCAGGCGACCTAACGGATGACGAAATCGCCGATCTAGCCTAGATGGATTTGTCGATATTGGGTGAGCGATATGAGCCGTAAACTTGCGTTGGTGACCGGGGCCTCTGCCGGAATTGGCGCGGCCATTGCCCGCGTCTATGCTGCCAACGGCTATGATGTGGCACTGACCGCGCGCCGGGCGGACCGATTGGAAAAGCTGGCCGATGAAATTGGACTGCGTTACGGCGTCGAAACTCTCACTGTATCAGCGGACTTGGCCGATCCCGCAGCGCCGGTTCAAATTCTAGACCATTTGACCTCCCACGGACGCCAGGTCGATGCCCTGGTGAACAATGCGGGTTACGGGCACCCTGGCGTTTATTCGAGTACCGCTTGGGAAGATCAGGCCGCATTCCTGCGGGTTCTGCTGCAGGCCCCGTCCGAATTGGCCCACCGCGTTTTGCCTGGCATGGTCGAGCGGAAATTTGGCCGGATCCTAAATGTTGCATCCCTCGCCGGACTGGTTCCGGGGTCGGGTGGACACACCCTTTACG
Source organism: Alphaproteobacteria bacterium (assembly GCA_031367485.1). GTDB lineage: Bacteria > Pseudomonadota > Alphaproteobacteria > Caulobacterales > Caulobacteraceae > Phenylobacterium. The sequence continues at coordinate 6,931 of JANLPX010000198.1, forward strand.
GAGCCGTGAAGAGCTATCTGGTGAAGTTCTCCCAAAGCCTGCATCTGGAGAACTTGTCGACTGGGGTTCACGTGACGGCTCTGTGTCCCGGGTTCACCTGGTCGGAGTTTCATGACGTCAATGGCACGCGCGAGCAAATTGATCGCTCAACGCCCGACTGGCTCTGGCTCGGGGCCGATGAAGTCGCCGAAACGGGTTTTGAAGCCGTTGAGGCCAATCGTTGCATCAGCGTTCCGGGTGCGCCCAATAAGGCTATCGCGGCGATAGCCAAGCTGCTTCCCGACGATTGGTCCTTGGCTTTGATGGCCTCACAGGGAGCGCGGTTCCGGAAGATATAGAATCCGCCTGACACTAATCTGTCATCAAAGGTTGGTCGGACTGTCATGTGATCGCGGTAGTCCACCCTCAGCCCTAAGAAGGCTCCAGGGGACCGTCCAACAAGGATTCTGCACATGACTTTCAAGACTTCGCTCTGCGCCGGGGCGGCGCTCTGCGTGTCGTTCTTGGCGGCTGGCGCTGCCAGCGCTCAGGACACTACCGTAGCCTGGAGGGGCTCGCCGCAATGGACCAATGACGACGTCCAGTTCAAGGTGCGCGGCCGCCTTCTGGTCGACTACGTATTCCAGGATGTGAACCGCCAGTCGCCCTTGCCAGACTACCAGACCTCTAATGTCCGTGGGCGTCAGGCGTTCCTAGGCGTTGAAGGCAAGCTCAACACCTACCTTGCCTACAAGGCTGAGGGTGGTGCTGTGAATGGCGGGGCTTGGGCCTGGGATGACGTGGTCATCGAGTACAAGCCCAATGAAGCGACCTCGATCATGGTCGGCAATATCAAAGCTGCGGGCATCGAAAACCTCACATCGACCCGCTTCATCTCATTCATGGACCGCGGACCTTATGGCGATCTGGGCCCTGACAGCTACGTGCTGTCCTTGGTGGGCAAGGTAAGTGGCGTCAATTGGACCGTCACCGGCGCGCTGCAAGGCGACTCGATCAACAATGCCGACGTCAACAACACGGCCACGGCCAATCCGGGCTCCAAGGAGCGTAATGGGGTCACCGGCCGGTTCACCTACTCGCCAGTCCTTACCGATACCGATAAGGTCCACCTGGGCGTTTGGGGTCGCTATCGCCACCACGGCGACGAAGCGGGCTTCGGCTATCAGGGTCGGCCAAA
>JANLPX010000231.1:0-2706 GCA_031367485.1 Alphaproteobacteria bacterium
TCCTCAGCAACCTTAAAGGCCGGGGTAGAGAATATGCTTAAACACTATGTGCCCGAGGTCACACGCGTCGAGCAAACCCTCTGATCGTCCTGGCGCTCGATACCTGTTTGGGTGCCTGTTCGGTCGCCGTCCTGAGCGCAGAGCGCGTGCTCGTATCCCATGTTGAACCCATGCACCGAGGCCACCAAGAGCGGTTGGCACCATTGGCTGCAGAGGCGATGGCTGAAGCGGAGCTGAGCTTTGACCAACTGGAGCGCGTGGCGGTTACAGTTGGTCCTGGCTCCTTCACCGGATTGCGTGTCGGTCTAGCGTTTGCGAAGGGCCTCGGCCAAGCCCTGGCTATTCCTGTCATTGGAGTCGGGACATTGGAGGCCATCGCGGCCCCCTTCGCCGATCGCCCAGGTGTGATTTTCGCCGTCCTAACCGCCAAGCCTGGACATGTGTTCGCCCAAGCCTTTGAGGGTGGGCAACCCGTGTCGACACCCAATGATTTGACTCTAGACGGCGCGGTCGCGCTTTGGGACCAACTGTCTGAGTCTGGTCCGATTACCTTGGTTGGCACCAGCTTAGATCTTTTTCCTCGGGTTGGCGCAGGACGGGTCTTGGTTGAGCAGGCCGATCCCGTGATCATCGCGCGTTTGGCGGAAAGACAGCCGATCCTGCCGCCTCAGCCGCTATATCTCCGCGCGCCTGACGCGAAACTGCCCGGTGGTCGGGATCTGCTCCCGTGATGCCCAGACTGATCATGCCTGCCGACGGGGAAGCGCTTTCATCTCTGCATGCGCGGGCCTTCGCTCCGGGCTGGGGCTCTGATGACATCGTCAATATGAGCACAAGCCCAGCCGGCTTTGGACTGGCAATCTATCTTCCTGCACCCGTCGGCATGGTGCTTTGTCGAACCATTGCCGATGACGCGGAAATCCTGACTCTGGCTGTTGACCCTGATGCGCGCCGGGGCGGGGTTGGAACCGCACTTGTCCAGGCAGCCAAGGCCCAAGCCCGAGCAAGAGGTTGCGTCACGCTCTTCCTCGAAGTCGCCCAGGACAATGAGGCGGCGATCAGCCTATACAAGCAGGCAGAATTCCATAATGTCGGCTTTCGGCGCGGCTATTATGCCCGTTCTACGGGAGCCATGGACGCCATAGTCATGAGACATGACCTTAACAGCGGCGCGATCTAGCCCTATCGTGACTTCAGACTTGCCATTGGGAGCCACCGTGGATCGCATCGAGAACCTCTGCATCGAAAAGGGTATGCGCATGACCGAGCAGCGGCGGGTCATTGCCCGCGTGCTCTCGCAGGCCCATGACCATCCTGATGTGGAGGAACTTTATCGCCGCAGTCATGCGGTGGATCCGCATATCTCCATCGCCACGGTCTATCGCACAGTGCGGCTTTTCGAAGAGTCAGGCATCGTGGCCCGGCACGACTTCCGCGACGGTCGCTCACGCTATGAAGAGGCGACCGAAATCCACCATGACCACCTGATCGATCTGAAGAGCGGCAAGGTGGTGGAGTTTGTGGACGAAGAGATTGAGGCTCTGCAAGAGGCCATCGCCCGCAAGCTCGGCTATAAACTCGTCGACCACCGGTTAGAGCTTTATGGCACCCCGCTTGAGGACTAGACCCGATGCAATTGCGCGCCATCAATCACATCAATATCGCCACCCAGAAGCTGCCAGAGACGCGGAATTTCTTCATGACTGTGCTGGGCCTCACGGAGGGCTTTCGGCCTGACTTCGATTTCCCAGGTCATTGGCTCTATGCTGGCGATCATGCCATCGTTCATTTGGTGGGAACCACTGAACCTGTGACGCCGTCCAAAGGCTGTGCCCTGGATCACTTCGCCTTTGAGATTTCCGACTACGACACAATGGTCTCGACCCTAGACGCGCATGGAATCAAGTATGCGCCCATCGCGGTGCCGGGGACGCAGATCCGCCAACTGTTCATTCGCGACCCGAATGGCGTGCAGGTGGAGCTGAATTGGCGGCCCGCCTAGCTGGCGCAAAGCTTGCGCCAAATTGTCCACAGCCTCATAAGGCCCGGCATGTCTCCGCCCACCAAGCGCCTTTTTATCAAGACCTATGGCTGTCAGATGAATGTCTATGACAGCGAGCGCATGGCCGATGTGCTGAGCCCGTTGGGTTATGGCATGACCGACACGCCGGTCGGTGCCGATCTGGTGGTGCTAAACACCTGCCATATCCGCGAGAAGGCCACCGAGAAGGTCTATTCCGAGCTTGGTCAGATCAAGCTGATGAAGCAAGAGATGGCATCAGCCGGCGAGGTCATGACCCTGGTGGTGGCTGGCTGTGTGGCTCAAGCAGAGGGCGCAGAGATCATGCGCCGCCAGCCAGCTGTGGATTTGGTGGTGGGGCCGCAAGCCTATCATCAACTCCCTGAGCTGGTCGCCCGCACCCACCGCGCAAAGGGTGAGCGGCTCGCTGCCGACTTTGCCGCCGATGAGAAATTCGATGCCCTGCCGACAACGCGCAACCCGACCGGGGTCACAGCGTTTCTGACGGTTCAAGAGGGCTGCGACAAGTTCTGCACCTTTTGTGTCGTGCCCTATACACGCGGGGCGGAATGGTCGCGACCTGTAGAGACCATTCTGGCCGAAGCCCGGTCTTTGGCCGAGCAGGGCGTGCGTGAAGTCACCCTGCTGGGCCAGAACGTCAATGCCTATACCGGTCCAGGCGGCCT
>JANLPX010000235.1:0-3210 GCA_031367485.1 Alphaproteobacteria bacterium
CTCCATCTCGCCGTCGACTGCGGCACAGTGGTCCATCCTGACGGCGCGCTCGCCCAGATGGAGGGCGCAGCCCTATGGGGCCTGAGCCTAGCCCTCTTCGAAGGGGCCACCCTGGAGAACGGCCAGATCAAGGAAACCAACCTGGACCGCTATACCCCCCTGCGCATGGGCGACGTGCCCGAATTGCACATCGAATTCGTGCCCAGCGCCGAACCCCCCGTGGGCCTCGGCGAGCCAGCAACCACGGTTGTCGGCCCCGCCATCGGCAACGCCATCTTTGCCGCCGTCGGGGCTCGGGTTCGGCACCTGCCGATCAGGCCGGATGCTGTGTTGGCGGCCTTGAAGAGTTAGATCAAATGCTCCCCCGCTGGGGGGCTGTCACCGCAGGTGACTGAGGGGGTTGAAGTGCGCAGGCCTGTGGGCTGCAACTCCCTCCGGCCTAGACCACCTCTCCCAGAGGTGGAGGATTGGCAATCACGATCTCAGCTATGCGCCTTTACCGCCACGGCCAATTCCTCCGCCATCACCGCCTTCAGCCGCTCTGGCGCGATGATCTGCACCTTGTCGCCCCAGGTGAAGAGGTGCCAAGCAAGCTCGCGCATACCGCCCGCCTGGAACCTGGCGATCACGGAACCATCGGGCTGGGGCTCCAGCTTCTGAGTGGGGTGAAACCGCCAATCCATCGCCTCCTCGGCACCATGCGCCAGGATGTGCAGCACCACCTCCTCCACCGCATCCTGATAGATGCCGAAACTGCGCTCGACAAAGGCCTGCAGGGTGAAGTCAGCCGGCTTGCTCCCCGGCGTTGGGCTAAGCTTGATGTCGCGTAGCCGGTCCAGCCGCCAGGTGCGCGGCTCACTACCGCCGCCTTCAGAGCCCACCAGATAATTCGCCCGCCCAAACAACAGGCCAAACGGCGTCACCTCTCGCTCTCGTCCTGGGGTCGAGCCGCCGTCATAGACGAACCGCAGCCGCCTAAGCGACATGATCGCCTCGCGCACCGGCCCCAGCACCGCCTCGTCTTCAAAAGGTCGCGGGCCAGGACTCAAGGTCATAGTCTGGGATTCCAGCAAAGCTTCCAAGTCGGGTGCCAGCTTGCGGCGGACGCCCGCCCGCATGGCCGACAGCACCTTGTGCTCTAGGCTGACCAGGGCCTTGGCTCGCGCTGCTGCTCCCACATTGCGAAAGTTCTCCGCTGCGGCGCTCAACGCCGCAAACTCCGCCGCCGTCGGCGCCTGGAAGATGCTGTCCAGCCCAGCCGGAATCCGGAACCTCAGGGTCGGTGGGTCCTCCACTTCCTCCATCTGCGGGAAGGCCTCACGCACTGCGTCGCGCATCCGCTCAGCCGTGCGGCGACTGACCCCCATGGAACCAGACATCTCGTCAAGCGTCATACCTTCAGCGGACGAGGCCAATCGCCGCGCCAGTTCCAACAGTTTGGTCGCTTTTTCGTGACGCATCGACCCGTTCCAAACAAAAATGAGAACATAGCAAAAACCTATGACCGTTTTTGACGCATCTTAAGTCCAAGGTCAAATCCTCGAACGAAAAGGACGCCCGCCATGCCCAACGTCTCCCCGCTCCGCCGCCCCACCCAACAGCCCCTGTTCCTGTTTGATGCCCGACGCCCGATCAAGGCCGCGACTCCGGAGATGATCAGCAAGGTGATCACCCACGCAGACCAAGCCACTCGGTTGGCTGGCGGTCGCCTGAAACTGCGAGTCAGCCAGGACATGGTTGAGACCTTACAGGCCCAGGGCAAACTGGCCGACGCCGACTATCGCTTGGCCGACCTCACCGTCACCTGGGACGAGACCGAAGGCCAAGTCATCCAAGTTCGCGACGACGCCCGTCTCCGCGACGCCTCCGCCCGCTGGGCCGAGTGGGACAATCTCTGGGACGAGGCGAGCTATCGCGATGAGGTGGTGGTCCAGCGGAGAGCGGCGGCCTAACTCTACCACCGCTCATCCCGGTGCATAACGAGAAGAGCGGTGGAGGTTCGAGGCGAAGCGGCAGGTCAGCCTAGGCCCCTACACGCGCCCCATACTTCCGCCCCATCTCTGCCATGGTGACCTCGAACTCCTCGACGATCTCATTGATGATCTGGGCCACCGGCTTCACCGACTCTACTCGCCCGGCGACCTGGCCCGAGAGTGCTATAGACGCCTCCATATCGCCGCCGAAATAGAGCTCCTGGGTATTTCTGAACTCCGACATCACCCCGTGTTCGCCAGGGTCACGTTCCAGGCGCGTGGTGCGCTCGGTGCGTAAAGCACGCAGGGCCGCGCCTGGGCCAAAGCGATTAAGGAACACAGTGTCGGTCTCTTTCGCCGCGACGATCGCGTTCTTCCAGTTTTGGTGCACCGGGCTCTCGGCGGCCGAGACCATGCGGGTGCCCATCTGGATGCCCTCGGCCCCGAGCGCAAAGGCCGCAGCCATGGTGCGGCCGTCGATCATGCCGCCCGCCGCGATGATCGGTACATCGGTCTTCGAGCAGACCAGGGGCAACAGCACCATGGACGACACGTCGCGCGAATTCTTGAACCCACCGCCCTCGGCACCCTCAACCACCAGCCCGTCAACTCCGGCGGAAATAGCCTTGAGCCCCGCCGCCAACGACGGAACCACGTGGAACACGGTTAGACCCGCTTCCTTCAGCTCGGCGCAATAGCGGTTGGGGTCGCCCGCCGAAGTGGTGACGAACTTCACCCCCTGATCGACCACGAAAGAGACGATATCGGCATCGCGCACATAGGCCTGAGCGATGTTCACCCCAAAAGGCTTGTCGGTCAGAGTGCGCATCTTCTTGACCTCTTCGCGCACGGCCGGAAGGTCCCCCGACGAAGTCTCGATAATCCCAAGTCCACCAGCATTCGACACCGCAGAGGCCAATTGCGCCCGGGCAATCCAGCCCATCGGGGCCTGAATGATCGGATACTGAACGCCGAGCATCTCGGTAATGCGGGTCTTGATCATGGGATGGCTCCGGGCGGCTTAAACGGGCGTTTGAATTGGGAGGCATTACCATCCGGCGGCAGGCCGGTCGTCAAGCTGAGTTAGAACACCACCACGCTGCGAATGCTCTCGCCCGCATGCATCAGGTCAAACGCCCGTTTGATGTCCTCCAAAGGCATGGTGTGGGTAATCATCGGGTCGATCTGGATCTTGCCGTCCATGTACCAGTCCACGATCTTCGGCACATCGGTGCGA
>JANLPX010000322.1:0-2815 GCA_031367485.1 Alphaproteobacteria bacterium
CAACCAATAGTCGAACCAGCGGATTTCATTGCTGAAGGCCCCGGGCAGGGTGTCTTGTCCGGGATAGGCTAGGTCGCCGCTCAACGGGCCGTGGCCGAAAGGCCCCATCATCAGCTTCTGATTGCCGCGCGCGCCCTTGGCACCCTGGTTCTGCAGATAGGTGAAGTTGGACGTGTTGCCTTGGTTGAAGATGTCGTACCAGCCGCCGACATTATAGATCGGGATCTTGATGTACTTTCGGTTGGTGCTCATGGAAAACCGGTTCCAGATCACATCATCTGCTGCCCGCTCGCGGAGGGCCAGGATCTCAGCCTCGGACACGCCCTGGCCCTTAAGCCAACCGATCGTGTCCCTCTCTTTGATCACCCCGCCCATGAAGCTGGACTGCAGCCGGTCGAAGGGGGCTACGACCACATAGGCGGCGGACAGGTGCGGCGGCGCGGCCATGGCGGCGGCATTGGAGGTGATGCCTAGGGCTGAGGCCCCGGTGACGCCCACCTTACCATTGGACCAGGGCTGGGCGGCGACCCACTCGACGCTGTCATAGCCGTCCTCAATGTCGTTGACATAGGCGGCATAGAAGCCCTGCGAATGACCCTTGCCGCGGACGTCCTGCAGCACGAACACGAACCCTGCGTCGGTATAGTGCTTAGCTTGGGCCGCGAGGCTCGCGGGCGTGCCACGACCGTCTTTCAGGTAGGGCGTGCGGCTGAGGACCACGGGCCAAGGACCGGGTCCTTCCGGCTTGAACACATTGGCCGCGAGCTTTGTGCCGTCGCGCAGCGTAGCAAACTCTTCGGTGGCTCCCGGCGGAGGTTGATAGGACGCGGCGGCGTGCGTGCCCGTAGGGGTTTGCGCGGCGGCGCAGAGAGGTGCAAGCAGCAAGCCTAAGGCCAATAGGACTGAAGTCTTCATGGAGAATTCCTTGCGCCGGAAAAGCAGCGCGAAATGTCGTCGTCGTGAAATGGTTGTGCAGTCGCGCTTGGATTACGGGCCAAGTCAACCATTGAGGCTAGTCTTTGGGGCTCGAAAACAAGTCCTCCACTGCGGAGAGGAGTTCCGCAACGGCATCCTCCTCGTTGATGCCACAAGCGACGAATTCCCCGTCGGCGATGGCGTCGCTCAAGCGCTCAATCTTGAGGATGCCAGCCAGGAGATGAGCGGGTTCCGATATCTTGGTGCGCCCCGCAAGATTCTGCATTTGTTGGAGTCGAGCCTCGGCCCGCGCTTTGCCGACCCCTGGATCACTGACCGTCAGCGCGCGCAAGGAGCGCCGGAATATCCGGTGGGACCTGTGGTGCTGGATCAGCACTTCGGCGATGGCTTGCGGCGTAGCGGCGGTAGATAGGTCCCGTGCCTCCGCCGCCGCCCAGGCTTGATAAACCGTCAGAAAGATTGCGCGTTTATCGGCAAAGTGCCGATAGAAGGTTTGGGGCGCAAAGTCAGCGCGGCGCGCGATGGCGTTGCTATTGGTGCCATCATAGCCATGGTCTTCGAACTCAAGGCGCGCTGCCTCGATCAGCTTTTCCCGTCCCTGTCCGCGCGGCTTCATTGGCTCCCACCACTTGGGTGAACGTGGATTACGATCAACTTGACTCGAAGTGATAGGAATATCACATGGTGTGATGAACGATCCAGACCCGTTTCCTAAAACGCTGCGAAGTGCGGTGGGAGTCCAGCCACCGTTCGCCCTGGTCTTTGCCCATGGCACGGCGCTGGCCGTTCGCAGGAGCGGCCAGGGCGTACCGGTGATTTGTCTCCACGCAACGGGACACGGCGGGCGTGACTATGAGGCATTTTCTGAGGCGATTGCCGGGCGCGGGTTTGAGGTGATCACCGTCGATTGGCCCGGACACGGCGCGAGCCCGTCTGAGGCGACGGATCGGACCGCCAGCGCTGCACGTTATACCGATTTGCTGGGCGACCTCGTTCCCCTTCTGTGCGGCAACGTTCGACCGATCCTGATCGGCAACTCTATCGGCGGCGCGGCAGCCTTGTCCTACGCCTTGAGAGACCCTGATAAGATAAGCGCGTTGATCCTCTGCAATCCCGGTGGCTTGGCCCCGCTGAACGGCCTCGCCAGAGCGGTTATCGGGGCCATGGTTCGTTTTTTTGCGGCTGGTGAACATCGCGCGCGTTGGTTCCGACTGGTCTTCGCAGCCTACTACTGTTTGGTGCTTCCGGGCAAAAGCGCCCGAGCGCAGCGGGCGCGCATCGTTGCGGCCGGGCCGGAGATGGCCCCTCTCCTGAAGCAGGCCTGGGACAGTTTCCGGCAGCCGGATGCCGATCTAAGCGAAAAGGCGAGCGCATTGAAGGTGCCAGTCCTCTTCGCTTGGGCCAAGCAAGATCAGATCGTGGCCTGGTCGCGAAGTCGGCCCGCCGTTCTAGCCATACCCGGCGCGCAGGTGCAGATGTTTCACGGCGGGCATGCGGCCTTCCTTGAGGACCCTGAAGCCTTTAGCAGAGCATTTCTAGAGTTCGTGCGGAACAGCCAAGAGACTGGAACCTAGTGCGCGTCATCCCAGTTCTTCGCCGCCCGCGCGTCGACCACCAAGGGCACAGAGATTGCCACCGCTGGCTCAGCCGCGCGTTCCATCACCCGCTTGGCAACCTTGATGAGCTCGTCGGCCTCAGCCTCCGGCGCTTCGAACACCAGTTCGTCGTGCACCTGGAGAAGCATCTGAGCTTCTAGGCCAGCAGCTTTCAACGCGGCGGGCATGCGGATCATGGCCCGGCGGATGATGTCGGCGGCGGCCCCTTGGATCGGGGCATTGATGGCGGCGCGGTCGCCGAAGGCGCGCTCGGCTTGGCTCTT
>JANLPX010000353.1:0-2648 GCA_031367485.1 Alphaproteobacteria bacterium
CCCCAGTGGAAACCGGTTTGCAGGATGGGGAACTTGAGATCTCGACCGCCTAGTCGCGCCGAAACTATCGCCGTGCCGCGATCGGCCTGAAAGTCCAACAGCCGGGCATCACAACCGCTAACGGCCCCGAAACTGCGGATCGTCGCACCGACCGCCTTGGCCTCATGGGACAAGTATTCAAACCAGCGATTATCGGCGTTCAAGATCGCGACGCCACCCGGCTCCAATCCCGCAAAGACCTCGGCCTTGGCACGGGCAACCCCCGCCTCGCCATCTGGGAAGTTTTCGGTGTGAACAGGCCCGACCGTCGTTATCGCCACCACATGTGGAGCCACCATCCTCGAGAGCGGCGCAATCTCGTCAGCATGGTTCATGCCGATCTCAAGCACTGCACGCTGGGTATCGGCCGGCATTCGGGCCAGGGTCAGCGGAACTCCGATATGATTGTTATAGCTCTTGATTGAGGCGTGAGATGTGCCGACCCGCTTCAATCCCGCCGCAACAGCCTGGGTCACACTGGTCTTGCCGACCGATCCCGTGATGGCACCCCGTCGCGCGCTGCCCGCGCGGCTGCGAGCAGCGACACCCAGGGCCTCTAGGGCCAAGAACGTGTCGGCGACCTGAATGCAAGGTCCCTCAATGGGGTGCGATACCAATGCACCCGCTGCACCCTTGGCAAGGGCTTGAGCGACAAACTCGTGTCCGTCACGCGCGCCAGCTAAGGCGATGAACAGATCTCCAGGTTCCACCGTCCTCGTATCTATCGAGACCCCGGACGCGGCGAACGGTCGGCTCGTCACGCCATTCGTGGCAATCGCAATCTCATCAGAGGTCCACAGCCGATCAGCCATGAGCCAGCGCCTTACCGGTCTCAACAACGTCGTCGAAAGGATGAACGACTCCGTTGATTGTCTGCCCCTGCTCATGGCCCTTACCGGCCACTACCAGGACATCGCCGTCGTTTAGCATCGCGGCACCCGCGACGATGGCCGCACGCCGATCTCCCACTTCCTTTAGACCGCTAGCACCGGCCATCACCTCGGCGCGAATAGCCGCAGGTGTCTCACTGCGAGGATTGTCGTCCGTAACGATGGCCACGTCTGCAAGGCGCGCCGCTATGGCACCCATCAACGGGCGCTTGGTGCGGTCACGGTCGCCACCAGCCCCAAACACCACAATCAACTTGCCGCGCACGTGGGGACGTAAGGCCGTCAGAACCGTCTCAAGGCCATCGGGTGTATGGGCATAGTCGACATAGGCATCGCCACCACGCTTGCCCGACCCGACCCGCTGCAACCGACCCGGCACGCCTTCCAGGGTTTCCAGCGCTGCGAACACGGCATCGGGCGTTTCACCAGTTGAAATGCACAGACCCGCCGCAATCATCGCGTTGGACGCCTGAAACGCCCCGACCAGGGGCAGGCGGATATCAAAGGCACGACCGTAGTATCGGAGGCGCAGTTGCTGACCGTCTGGCAATAAGGCTCGCGATACCAGGGTGATCCCCTGACCCTTCTCACCCACTGACAGCACAGATTGACCGCCAGTGACCGCCGCCGCCGCAAAAACCTCATAGGCGTCAGAGTCCGCGTTCAAAACCGCGGTTCCGCCTCTTGGCAACAAAACCTCGAACAGGCGCAGTTTCGCTGCCCGATAGACCCCCATTGTCCCGTGATAGTCGAGGTGATCCTGGGTCAAATTCAGAAACCCGGCGGCCGTCAGCTTGGCACCGTCCAGCCTCCGTTGATCGATCCCATGGGATGACGCCTCAAGCGCAAGATGCGTTACTCCCCGCTCAACTAACTTAGCCATCAGTTCGGCGACGTCGGCGGCATCCGGGGTGGTCAATCCCGGCGGGGTCAGTTGATCGGTAAATCCGCCAGGGCCGGTCGCCAGGACCCCAAGTGTCCCCATGCTTGCGGCGCGATGCCCACACGCATTGAAGATTTGTCGGCAGAAGGTCGCCACCGAGGTTTTCCCGTTGGTGCCAGTGACCGCCACCACCACGGGCGGCTGAACCTCCCAGAAGTTCGCTGAGGCCAGGGCATAGGTGCGGCGCGGATCGTGGCTCACGACCACCGGGACCCCAAAACCGGGCATGTCTTCTGAGGCGAGGATCGCGGCGGCACCCGCCGAGACCGCGCGCGGCACGAAATCTCGTCCATCGACCGTTGAACCCGGCAAAGCCGCAAACAACGATCCCGCCACAACCCGACGACTATCGGACGTCACACCCGCAATCACCGGATCATTCGGTAAATCGCGTTTCACGAGGTCTGATAGTCTGAGTGTCACCGGCCCTGCCCCGGTTTCGGAGCTGGAGCCTGGGCGATGATCTTCACAAGTTCAGGTTGGCGCTGGACGTGTAGGAACGGCGCGATCCGGTCGATCACGCGACCCGCCGCAGGTGCAGCCACCCAACCCCCTGTCGAGTACCCAAACGTATTTGCCGACGCGTGTGGTTCATCCAACAGGATCAGGACGAAATAGCGATCAGCGTTAGATGCACCCTCGGTCGGGAAGACAGCAGCGAAGGATGAGACCTGCTTGGTGGTGCTGTAGGCTCGGATCGCCGGGTCATACTTCTCGCCGGTGCCTGTCTTTCCACCAACGCTCAGCCCCGGTACGTCTGCCTTGCCGCCCGATCC
>JANLPX010000359.1:0-3595 GCA_031367485.1 Alphaproteobacteria bacterium
TCGTTTCGCGGGTCTGAAGATCGTGTTTCCGCCCAAGGTTTTCCCGGTGAACAGTGTCAAAGCCATGCGCGGCTGCATCTGGCTGGAGACGCAGGGCAAGCTGGTGGACTTCGCCACGGCCGTGTTCGAGGCCTATTGGGGCGATAACCTGGATATCTCCCAGGATGAGGTACTGGCCACAATCTGTGCGCAACTCGACGTCGATCCTACTGCGTTTTTCAACGCCATTGCGACGTCGGAAATCAAAGACGCGCTGAGGATCAACACCGAGGAGGTCATGGCCCGAGGCGGCTTCGGCTCTCCGACCATATTTGTCGGTGGGACGGACATGTATTTCGGCAATGACCGGATGCCGCTTGTTCGCGACGCCGTTTTACGTGGTCGACGAGGTGACGTCTCGTCTCAGCCCGTCAATGCGATGGGTTGGGATCGACGCTGATCTCCTCAAGGGTTTGACCCACCACCTTTGCCCCATAATCGTGGGCGATGTCTCCAAGCGAGAGAATTCCCGCCAGTTCACCGGCCTTGTTTGTGACAACTAACCTGCGAATTTGATGGTGCGCCATCTGCGCTGCCGCATCTGCGACGCTGTCGTCGTGTTGGCAGGTCTGAACACTGCCAGTCATGACCTCAGAAATCGGACCGTTTAGGTCACCGTCCTTGGCGACCACGCGCAGTACAATATCGCGATCGGTGACTAGGCCGATGATCTTGCCGTCATCCATCACAGGCACCACGCCGGAATCAATTTTGGCCATAGTCGTTGCAACTTGCCGGATAGTGTCGGCCGGCGCTGCGGTAACCACCTGTGCCGTCATCGCTTCACTGACTTTCATCACATAGCCTCCTTCTCGGGTTCCTCGAGCCTCAACAACCGCGCAGGCGCAGACTCGTTCCCGCATTGTCGGCCGCGGGTTCGGAGCAACCCCTCATCTGACCGCCCTTCGGCGGCCACCTTCTGCCGCAGGGGGAGAAGGAAATCTGGGTACGCAGCTTATTTCCTTGGATGAAACGGAACGGGAACGTGTGCTAGGGTCCCTTGATGGCCGACCTCGCCCCGCCTTTCTTGCCGGATCGCTTTGCCAAGTGGTTTGCGGCGCGTGGTTGGAGCCCGCGTGAGCATCAGTTGGAGATGGTGGCCATGGGCCGCGCGGGGCATGACGCTCTGCTGATCGCGCCGACCGGCGGCGGGAAAACCCTAGCCGGGTTTCTGCCAAGTTTGATCGAGCTTTCCGAGCGCCCACCCGCCAATACGCCGCGCGGCCTGCACACGCTCTATATCTCTCCGCTGAAGGCGTTGGCGGTGGACGTTGAGCGCAATCTAATGGCGCCGATCTTCCAAATGAACCTGCCCATCGTGGCCGAAAGCCGCACTGGGGATACCGGCATTTCGCGGCGACAGCGGCAACGGGTCAAACCCCCAGACATTCTGCTAACCACGCCAGAACAGTTGGCGCTGTTTTGTGCGTGGGAGGGTGCCCGGCTCTATTTCGAGAACCTGTCGTGCGTGATCATTGACGAGATCCATGCCATCCACTCTTCCAAACGCGGTGATTTGCTGGCGTTGGACCTTGCGAGGTTGTCGAAGTTTGCACCAGGACTGCGGCGGGTCGGATTGTCGGCCACCGTTGATGACCCTGAGGTGATCAAGCGGTGGATGGGCTCTGCGACAACCCCAGTCCAGCTCGTTCGGGGTCCAAAGGGCGCCGCCCCGATCGTCGATATGCTGTTGTCGGAAGGCCGTGTGCCCTGGGCCGGGCATACAGCCAAGCACGCCATGGCTGAGGTCTATGAGGCCATTAGGGGAGCCAGGACGGCGCTGGTGTTCGTCAATACCCGGTTCCAGGCGGAGTTTGCGTTTCAGGAACTGTGGCGGTTGAACGACGATAACCTGCCGATTGCCTTGCACCACGGCAGTCTTGCTGCGGAGCAAAGACGCAAGGTTGAAGCCGCCATGGCGCGGGGCGAGCTTAGGGCGGTGGTCTGTACCTCTACCCTAGATCTGGGGATCGACTGGGGGGATGTGGACCTGGTGATCCAGCTGGCGTCGCCCAAGGGGGCCAGTCGGATGGTGCAACGGATCGGGCGGGCCAATCACCGGTTGGACGAAGCCAGCCGCGCGCTGTTTGTACCCGCCAACCGATTTGAGATGCTGGAGTGCCAAGCCGCACGCGAGGCCATCGCCGAGAACCGCTTTGACGGCGATCCGCAACGCACCGGCGCGCTGGATGTGCTGGCGCAGCATGTAATGGGCTGCGCGGTCTCAGAGCCTTTTGATTTGGTGAGCTTCTATGACGAGATCATCAGCGCCGGCCCTTACCGCGACCTGACCTGGGAAGACTATGAGCAGGTGGTCGATTTCGTATCTACCGGCGGCTACGCTCTGAAAACATATGATCGATTTCGACGGATCGTGAAGGGACAGGACGGTCTTTGGCGAGTGCGCGATCAAGCCACCGCGCAACGCCACCGCCTGAACGTCGGTGCAATCCTGTCGCCCGCCGTGTTGTCGGTGAAGATCGCGATGGGGAAATCCCTGCGCGGCGGGCGCAAGATCGGCGAGGTTGAGGAAGGCTATCTGGAGATGCTCGACCCCGGCGACACCTTTGTCTTTGCCGGTCAGATTTGGAGCCTGGTCGCGGTGACGGGCCTGGATGTGTTGGTTCGCGCAGCCAACGACAAGGACCCCAAGATGCCGTCCTGGGGCGGGTCGAAATTTGCGCTGTCCACCTTTCTCGCCAAGCGAGTGCGGGAGTTGATGTTTGATCAAGATCATTGGCAGGTCCTGCCCGCCGATGTGCGCGAATGGCTGGAGGCGCAGCGAGACCGCTCAATGATCGTTAAAGAGCACGAGCTGCTGCTGGAGACCTTTCGGCACGGGCGACGGCATTACCTCGTCTGTTATCCCTTTGAAGGGCGGCTCGCGCACACCACGCTGGCCATGCTGTTGACGCGAAGACTGGAACGCATCGGGGCCCAACCCATGGGGTTTGTCTGCAATGACTATGCGGTGGCGATCTGGGGCTTGAAGCCTCTGGACGGTATCGATTTTGACGCGCTTTTTGATCAGGACATGTTGGGCGACGACCTAGAATCTTGGCTGGCCGAGAGCTTCATGATGAAGCGCGCCTTCAAGGGATGTGCGATCATATCGGGCCTGATAGAGCGCCGATTCCCCGGAGAGAATCAGAAGTCTGGACGGCAAGTGACCTTCTCTACTGACCTGATCTATGACGTATTGCGTCGTCACCAGCCCGACCACCTGTTGCTGCGCTGCGCGCGGGATGATGCGGCCACCGGCTTGATCGATGTGGCGCGGCTGGGCGACATGTTGGCGCGGATCAAGGGCCAAATCCGGCATGCGGCACTGGAGCATCTTTCGCCCTTTGCGGTGCCGATCCTGCTCGAGATCGGTCGCGAGCGGATCTCCGGTGAGGGTGGCGATGCGGTATTGAGCCAGGCGCAGGACGATTTGATCGCCGAGGCGATGGGATGAGCGCAGGTTTGATGAGCTGCATTTCCTTCTCCCCTTGCGGGAGAAGGTGGCCTTGCGGAGCAAGGTCGGATGAGGGGTTTCTCATCCCTCTCGGAGACA
>JANLPX010000411.1:0-8419 GCA_031367485.1 Alphaproteobacteria bacterium
GCGTGTCACGGTCAACTTGGCGAGACACCGCCTCCTTGGCCAAGGCCTTGCGCTCAGTGAGTTGCGCTGCTTTGCGCTCCTTCATCTCAGCTTGGAACCCAGAGGCTAGCTTGGCATCCAGAGCCAAGCTCATCCGAATGGAGCGACTGATCCTGTGGAAGCGTAACGAGAGATCAGCACCGACCACGCCAGGATCAGAGCCTTGCAGATCTCTGGCCTGATCTTGCAGCATACGAGCCATGTCCATCCCGATGGCCACCAACTGACGCAGAGTCCTGGCCCGCCACTCGGCGCGCTCGGCATCGATGTCGTCATCGCTGAGGGTTGGAAGGTTGTCCATGAACGAAACAAGAACATGATGACAGTCGCTTGTCAAGCGCGTGGCGTTCCGTCGCAGAAGAATTATGCACGAACCTCGCGAACGGGAACGAAAACCATGAGGATCGGGCAGGTTAGGTTCGAAGCAAATAAACAATAGGACCAAAGTCCTAGGTCTATAGGCGAATATACTAGGACCTTGGTCCAATTTACAGGTTTGTCGGCGAATTGTATAAATAATTCATAGCTATGGACAGAGTGAATTTATGGATAGTTTCCAAGCATCCAAAAACGACTATGTGTGTGGAAAATAGCAAATCTACATTTCCTTAGCTCTTATTAATTGTACAAATGATGATGTAATAATCCCAATTATCGATCATTATTAACTGTGTTGTTGAAAAATTCGATGATTGCTTGGTTTTGTAACTGATGTTTTCAGAAATCGCCGCGATGTTGCGACGGTTCAGCAAGTTGGGGGCTAAACATGTACCATTTCAGCAATACAAGGTTTGCTGCGCCGATCGCGGCGCTGGCTTTCATGGCGCTCAGTGCCGGGTCAGCCTCGGCCACAATCTTCAGTCAGCGAGATACCGCCTACAATATTGATGTTTCGGGGGGACTCAGTTCCGCCGTCACGCAGTACGACAATGTGATCACGCTTCCTGCCGGTGGGACCAACGCGCTTGCGACCAGCTTAAATTTCCGAACCGGCGCTACGGGAACCTATATTTCGACAACCGGAGGCGTAGCAACAACCCTGTCACCGCCAGCCTTCGGAACGCCAGTCATCTTCGGCGATATCACCAATGACGGGTCAGGCGGGGCTTTCAATTTCGGCTACCAAACGGCGAACGGTCCGGACTTCGCGACGAGCTGGACCAAGTCAGAGGTGATGTTCGGGCGCAATGTGCTGCATTTCAACGGCGGTGGCACAGGCTTCCTCGACGCTGGTGGCATTTTCGTCGACAACATTTTCATCACGGGAGATTGGTCTGGGTTGGGCACAAACGCTGGCAACCATACTGGGCTGACCTTTGCCAGCGGCTATGCTGTGATCAACGACTTCGTCTATGACCCGGTGCACAACTGGACGCTGTTAACGATCTCGAACGGCGCTTTCGATGGGATCAATCCAAGCATCGATTTCTTCCTGATCGGCAGCAGCGCCGTGCCGGAGCCAGCCACCTGGGCCTTGATGCTTGCGGGCTTTGGCCTAGTCGGGGCGACCCTGCGACGGCGCTCGGCCACGGCCTGATAGGCCTTTCAAAGTCCGTTGTAAAAATTACGGATGAGAGGCTCTTTGCAGCTGATATCCACTCACATTGACGACTTTGGCCTGGGACAAGGCTTTCCCGGTAAGCAGGGGAAGCCTTGTTGGCTTTGCGCCGGGTGAGCGCGGATGTTAGCGTCTCCGACATGATCGATGCAGACGATCTTGCTCCTGCGCTGCATCGGGTTCGCGCCGAGCAGGCCCGTATCCTGTACGAGACCTTCGCGGTGGGAACCTTCAGTTCGGGTTTCGCGGCCTTGGCGCTCGCCTATGGCTTGGTGCAGGCCGGGCGGACCGATCCCCTGCGCGCTGCGGTTTGGAGTGCGATGATGGCGGCCGCGGTCGCCGTTCATATGGCGCTTCGAGCAGCTTACATGCGCCAAAGACTGACCAAGCGCAGTCCAACCTACTGGCTCAACGGATTTACGTTGATTGCCTGGGTTGAAGGTATCATCTGGGGGCTGGGCGCGGTGTGGCTGACATCGCCAACCGATCTTGCGCAAAATCTCATGGTGGCAGCCGTTTCAGTGGTGATGGCGTCCGGGGCGGTTACAGTTTTTCAGGCCAATCTGCGGACTTATCTGTTCTATTTCTTCCCAACTATGCTGCCCTATGTTGGTATATTTTGGTTCAGCGACCGCCCCCTCCACGAGCTACTAACCGCACTTATTCTGACCTACATAATTGTGATGCCGGTAATCGCTCGGTATTCTAACGCGCAATTCATAGAAAACTTGAGGCTCAGGTTCCAAAACATAGATATAGCCAGGGATTTACGACAGCAGAAGGCGGTTGCGGAGGCGGCCAATCTCGCCAAGTCGCGTTTTCTTGCCGCAGCAAGTCATGATTTACGCCAACCCATTCATGCGCTCGGCCTCCTTGTTGGCGCTCTGCGCGGGCGACCTCTTGATGCCGAAGCTCATCGGCTGGTCGATCACATCGACGGCTCGGTCACCGCGATGGATGACCTTTTCGTGGGGTTGCTCGATATTTCAAGGCTCGACGCTGCTGCCGTGCGACCTGAATTTCACCCCATAGAGATCGGTCCGTTGCTGGCCAGACTCTGCCAGGATCATTCAGGCGAGCTCGCGAAGAAGGCCATAGAATTGCGCTACGTGCCTTGCACAGCCATCGTGCATAGTGACCCCGTGCTTCTCGAGCGCGCCCTGCGCAATCTCATTTCCAACGCCGTGCGTTACACAGAAGCCGGTCGGGTGCTCGTGGGATGCAGACGGCAAGGCGACCGCCTGAGAGTCGAGGTCTGGGACACAGGCTGCGGGATTGAGGAAGGCCAGCACGAGCGGATCTTTGAGGAATTCTACCAGATTGGAAACCTCGAGCGTGATCGCACCAAGGGACTAGGATTAGGCTTGGCCATCGTCAGGCGGATGACCGTTCTCATCGAAGCCGGACTGACCTTTTCCTCGCAAGTTGGGGTTGGCAGTGTCTTTCGCCTTGATGTCCCGTTGGCATCGGATCAGCGACCCGTTCCTATGGTGCCGCCGCCAACACCCTCGTCTGAGACCGAAGGCTTGATCCTGGTCATCGATGACGAAGCGGCAATTCAGGATGCCATGACGATCGCCTTGGGCGGGTGGGGTTATGACGTTATCGCGGCGGGTACCGGAGACGAGATGCGGGTGAAGATTGCCGATGAACCTAGACGGCCGGATTTGATTATTTGCGACTATCGGCTTCGGGCGGGTGAAAACGGCATCACTGTGATTGACCGCCTGCGCTCGGAATATAACCACGACATTCCCGCGCTATTGATCACCGGCGACACGGCACCTGAACGCATCAGCGAGGCGATGCAGAGCGGCTTGCCCGTCATGCACAAGCCCTTGGCGGCGGATAGGCTTCAGCTGACTGTCGATCAGCTTCTGTCGGGTCGGCTCAAATAATTGCCGCAGCCACAGCCGCCCGCGCCGCCTGGACTCGGTTGACCACGTTGAGCTGCCTGAAGATGAGCGATATATGGGCCTTGACGGTCTTTTCGGAAAGCCCAAGTCGAGCTGCAATATCCCGGTTCGACATCTCAGCGGCAATGTAACGAACCACCTCTGTCTGTCGCTTGGTCAGCACCCGTCGCTCATTGACGCGCAGGGCATCGGCATCGGCAATCACGAAGGGCGGAACGTAGATTTGGCCTGCCAGGACGAGGTCTATCGCGGCGCGAAGGGTCTCAGACGCCGAGGACTTGGTCACGTATCCCCGGGCACCCAAGGCCAGGGCGCGACGAACATCGGCGGGAATCTCTGAGGACGAGAGCATTATGACTTTTGACTCCGGATGGCGCCAAGTCAGATCCTCGAGAAGCTCATGGCCGTCGCCTTCGGGCAATTTGAGATCGAGCAGGACGAGGGCAGTATCGGGATGGTCATCCAGTTGGCTTGCCATGGATTGACCGTCTCGGGCGTGCAGAATCTGCGCGTCTGAGATGCTTTGCAGCAAGACGGCGGCGATCCCTTCACGGACAAGAGCGTGGTCATCGACGATAAGAATTTTCACGGAACCTCCAATGGCGAGTTGGGCTCTTGGGTCCTTCGTGGTCTCAGATTGTGAATTTTTCAACGATCCCGAACGTTGCCAGTATTAGCACCAGGCTGAATCCTTCGCACTACAGCTTTGGTCGAATGATGCCGAACGTCGAGACAGGGACGTTATTAGAGTAAGGACCAGTATCCTAGTCGCGCGTGACGAAAATACCTTGTGAAATAGAGCCATGCAGTCAGGGCTATCGCTACTTCGCATACCGTAGCGACATGATCTCGCCGATCACCGAGACTGCCACTTCCCAGGGGGCTTTGCCGCCGATGTCTAGACCGATGGGGGCGTGGACGCGGGTTAGGGTATCCTCGGGCACACCGGCGGCGCGCAGGGGAGCGAGGCGTTCGGAGAGGCGTTTGCGGGCACCCAACAGGCCAACATATGAGGCGGCGGAGGGAAGAGCTGCTGCTAGGGCCTCGCGGTCGGTTTCCAGATTGTGGGTGGCGATGGCGATGTGGGTCCAGGGGTCGCAGCCTATGGCATCGAGGGCGGCTTGTGCGTCATCGCGGCGATAGGCGACGTGGAGGATAGGCGGGCCGGACTCTGGGCCCTTGGGGCGGACGAAGGTGGTTTCGAAGCCGCTCTGGGCACCCAGCTGGGCGATGGCCAGCGCTGTGGGGTCTGAGCCGAAGACGATGAGGCGCGGCACGGGGTCGTAGGGGCGGGTAATGGCACCGTCCCAAGTTTGCACTTGGTCGGGGGTAACGCATTGGCGCTGGGTGCCGTCGGTAACCCAAACCACGGGTCGGCGCTCGGTTTCGGCGGCCAGCAGGATAGCCAGCGCCGGGTCCGCGGGCTCCAGGCGCTCGAGCAAGATTTCGATGCGGGCCCCGCAGAGCAGTTGGATGTCGGGCCAGGGGCTGTCTTGGCCATAGACCAGGCGACGAGTTTGGCCATCGGCCAGGCAGGTATCGGCATGATCGGCCACGTCGCTCTCGACGCAGCCCCCGGAAAAGTAGCCGAGTACGAGGCCGTCGCCGTTATCGTCATAGGGGGCGAAGACCATCTGGGTGCCGGGGGGGCGCGGGCCGCCGCCGTCGACGCTCATCAAGGTGGCCAGGATCATCGGCTTTCCGGCGCGGGAGGCCTGGCGCAGGGCAGGGCGAACATCGTCGGGCAGGCCGAACATCGGCCACTCGGGCAGGGGCTCTCTCATAGGCTTACGCTTAACCCCCGATAAAGATTCCAGACACCTGTTCTTTAGGCCTTGGTGCCTAAATGGGCATTCGTTGTTTTTATCGCCAGACTTTGCACGGGTTCATGACCGCTCTGATTTCAAAACTAGGTCTCGGTTCTGGCCAGTTCGCGCTGGATAGGGCGAGCGTCCGCGGACGCCCGCCGCAGGCCGAGGTGCGCGACATGCTAGAAATCGCGGCGCGGGCTCAGCTGGGCGTATTTGACCTGGCCGGTCGTTCTCCACAGGCGGAGTTTGATATTGGTGCGGCCCTGCCCCGGCCCAATCCATTCAAGATCTGTATTTCGACGGTGCGGGCTGATCGTGGTCCCGACCTTGTTGAGTCAGAGGCGCGCGCGGCCTTGCGTCGGTTGGACGTCGACCAAGCCGACTGCATCTTTGTGCCCTCTGCTTCGGAGTTGTTCGGGCCGCATGGTCTGGCGTTGTGGGACCGGCTGCGGTCCCTGAAGGACCAAGGCTTGACGCGGAAGATCGGGATTTCGGTCTTTGCCTCTGATGACCCGCTGGGTCTGGCCAAACGCTTTCGGCCCGATGTGGTGCAGGCCCCGGCCAGTCTGCTGGACCAGCGGTTGATCGTTGACGGCACCCTGGCGGCAATTGCTGGGTTGGGCATGGAGGTGCATCTGCGCTCCATCTTCCTAAACGGGCTGCTGCTTTTGCCGCCGGACCGCGCGCCCAATCATCTGCGTGAAGCGGCGGCTCGGATTTCGCGGGCTCGGCGGATGATTGCCGAGGGTAAGTCTGATCCCCTGCAGGCGGCACTGGGTTTTGCATTGTCACGACCAGAGGCTTCGGCGGTTCTGGTCGGTGTAGCTTCGGTTGGCGAGTTGAATGCTGTGATCGCCGCAGCCTCTAGTCCACCCCCTGATCTTGATTGGGATGATATGGCCATCGATGACCCGGTGGCCCTTGACCCCCGCGCCTGGGCGGCCGCGTAACTGGCCCACCCGGCGGCGCTCAGAAGGAGCCCGCATCCCCATGATCCTCGCAATTCTTCAAGTCGGCATGGCTTCGCCACGTTTGCCCGGAAAAGCGCTCGCCATGCTCAGCGGCGAACCAATGGTCTGGCGACAGATTGAACGCCTGCGCGCGGCGCGGACGCTCTCGAAAATCGTTGTCGCGACCAGCGCGGGGGCCGTTGACGATCCCTTGGCAAGTTATCTAGTCGCGCGAGGACAGGCGGTGTTTCGGGGTGCGGGTCTGAACCTTGGCCAACGTTTCGCCCGCTGCGTCGAAGCGGCAGGGCCGGTTAGCCATGTGGTACGGGTGAAGGGCGACAGCCCGTTCGTTGATCCCGGCCTAATTGACGAGGCGGTTGGTGCGGCCCTGATCAGTGGTGCCGACTACGTCTCTAACCGGGTAACCCGGTCCTATCCGCTTGGACTTGAGGTTGAGGTAGTAACCGCCCAGGCGCTCTATCGCTCGGCCCACCAGAGTGACGAAGCCACGGCCGCAGGATCCTCGCCCTTGGCCGAAATCCGCAACCGACCTGATCGCTATTCTCAGGCTGACCTGTTGGCGATCCGGGATGTATCGCACCTGGATTGGCGGGTGAAACGCGCGCCAGACATGGATTTTGCGCGCGGGGTCTATGGGGCGCTTCATGCGGCCGATCCCAATTTCGGGATGGAGGCGGTGTTGGGCCTGTTGCAAGGCCGCCAGGACCTGCGCCGCTGGGCCGCCTAGCTTAGAACGCAGCTGGCCATGCCCTCGCGGCGGATTGTGCCGGCGGCGGCTCCAATGCGGCCCGAGCGGCGTTTGACATAGGGGCCGGGCTTTGCGGCCTTCCACTTTAGCGGACTAGGCAGGATGGCAGCGAGCCGAGCGGCCTGGGCGGGGCTGAGCTTGTCCGCGCCTACCCTGAAGTTTTTGAGGGCTGCGGCCTCTGCACCATAGACACCGGGACCCCATTCGACGCTGTTGAGATAGACCTCCATGATCCGTTGCTTGCCCCACAGCCCCTCGATCAACAGGGTGAAATAGGCCTCAAGGCCTTTGCGGACATAGTTTCGGTCGGGCCACAAGAAGATGTTCTTGGCCGTCTGTTGGCTAATGGTCGAACCCCCGCGCACACGTTTAGAGCCCTCATTGTGGGCCAGCGCCTTTTCCATAGCGGTGAAGTCGAAGCCGTGATGTTCGCAGAACTTGGCATCTTCGGCGGCGATGACGGCGCGGGTCAGGGTGGGGGAGATCTGGCGGATCGGCCGCCAGCGTCGATCAAAGCCGCGACCCTCGAAGGTGCGCTGAACCATGAGATAGGTGATCGGCGGCGGCACGAAGCGGTAGATGGCGACCACCAGGATCGGGCCAATCAGGCCAAAGACCACGATCAGGACGAAGAGCGCGCGGCCAATCCTGGCCAACAAACTAGGGCGATACGTTTTTGGCATGTCCGATTTGGATTAGAGCTTGGCTTATCCTAGGGACCCAGTGCTAGCGAAGCTTGTCAAGTCGGAGAACCAAACATGGATGTCGCCAAAGCCGTTGCCCAGCGCAGTTCCGTACGCGCCTTCAAGACCGATGTGCCGTCCAAGGCGATGGTGCAGGGCATATTAGAGGCTGCGTCACGCGCCCCCTCTGGCGGGAACCTTCAGCCGTGGCGTGTCTATGCCCTGACGGGTGGGCCACTGGCGGACTTGAAGGCCCAGGTCGCCGCCAATCCGTTTGGTGAGACCCCGGAATATGAGGTCTATCCGGCCAATCTCTGGGACCCCTTCCGCACGCGGCGGTTCCAGAACGGCGAGGAGCTCTATGCCTCGATTGGTCTGGGTCGTGACGACAAGCCTGCCCGGCTGCGCCAGTTGGCGCGAAACGGCGAGTTGTTTGGCGCGCCAGTCGGGCTGTTCTTCTGCCTGGATCGCAAGCTTGGCCCGCCCCAGTGGTCTGACCTGGGCATGTATATGCAGACGGTGATGTTGCTGGCGGTCGAGCAGGGTCTGGACACCTGTGCGCAGGAATATTGGGCGCGGTATCCGCAGACCCTGGCCAAGGCCCTGGGGTTGCCGGAGGATCACATGGTGTTTTCAGGCATGGCACTGGGCTGGCGCGACCCCGACGCGGCGATCAATGGGTGGAGTTCAGCG
>JANLPX010000441.1:0-2422 GCA_031367485.1 Alphaproteobacteria bacterium
AGGGTTAGGTTGAAGCGGCCGCCTTCGGAAACCAAACGGCTTGATCCCACTAGGATGCGGTCAATCCCGTGGTGCGCCAGACGGGCTGACCCGCTGAGCACACAGACATCGCCGGATGTCAGCCGGATTGAGCGCGTGGGGTCTGATCTTCGCTGTCCTCCGATTCGGAAAATCGCGGTGTCGCCTAACGACACTGACAGGACAGGAAACCCAAAGTCTGCCTCGTCACGATCTTGGTGCAGCCCCATTCGTGCATCGGCGTCATAATAATTGACCAAACAAGCATCCGGCGGCACCCGGGGGTCAGCAATGCTTTGCCAGAGGTCCAGTAAGGCTGGCGGGATGTCAGGCCAGGGCCTGCCTGTTTCCGGATGGTTGGCTTGATAACGATAACCTGCGCGATCCGCATACCATCCGACTGAGCCAAAATTGGTCATGGCCACACTCATGCTTTTACCGCTGGGCGTCACTGCACGGTAAAGCGGGGCCAGGAAGATTCGCTTTCGGACTTCCGCTAACAGGTCGTCCTGAGCCTGCACCGACAAGCATTGTGGAAATAGTCGAAAACCCTCTGTCGAATTCAGCGTCATGATGGGCCATATATCTCTGATGACGCCGATTTCCGCCATGCGGCCTGGGAGATTTCGTAAGCTCAGTCTTGATGAGCGCGCGCTAGCCAAGTCAGTGTTTGGTGACGGCTTGGCGCTGGATCGTATCTGGCTTTTTTCAGTACCGTTTTGGAATCGTGCCTTCGTAGCCGGTCCGAACCTTATCGTTTGGCCAGCGAGATCCGCATCCAGAGACTTTTCAACTGCCTCGATCGAGGTTCAAGCGGTGTTGATTCATGAGTTGGTTCATGTGTGGCAGGCCCAGCGCGGCATCAATCTGTTGTGGGCGAAACTACGGGCTGGCGACCGTCCGACGACCTACGCCTATGATCTTTTTGATGGATGTCAGTTTCACAATCTCAATATCGAACAACAGGCGATGATTGTCGAACACGGCTTTCTCGCAGCCAATGGACGACTTGCACCCTTCGAAAGTCACGATTATTCAGTGGCATTGATCGATCTCAATGGAAAAATTTGGGAAAGGCCTCATCAAGTTTAGGGGCTTCAGCCCTTGCGAGCGAGCCACGCACCCCCATATCGCGACTCGACGGCGGTTTGCGTACAGGCTAACCGCCCGAGACCCTGATCGAACCGGGGATCGCGATAAGAAATGGGGTGCCTGGAAACGGGGCCTTAGAAGCGTGGTCCGCCAAAATGGAGCGAGTAAGAGACTCAAAGATGAGCAAGATTATCGGTATTGACCTCGGCACGACGAATTCGTGCGTTGCGATCATGGACGGCAAGCTGCCCAAGGTCATCGAAAACGCTGAGGGTGTGCGTACCACCCCTTCGGTTGTGGCTTTCATGGAGGACGGTGAGCGTCTGGTGGGCCAACCGGCCAAGCGCCAGGCAGTAACCAACCCCACCAACACCCTGTTCGCGATCAAGCGGCTGATCGGCCGTAACTTCGCCGACCCGATGGTCGAGAAGGACCGCGGCATGGTGCCCTATGACATCGTCAAAGGCCCCACCGGTGACGCCTGGGTTCGCGCCCAGGGCAAGGACTATTCCCCCCAGCAAGTCTCGGCCTTCATTCTGCAAAAGATGAAAGAAGCCGCCGAGCAGCATCTGGGCGAAAAGGTTGAGAAGGCGGTCATCACCGTCCCGGCCTATTTCAATGACGCGCAACGTCAGGCCACCAAGGACGCGGGCAAGATCGCGGGCCTTGAGGTCCTGCGGATTATCAATGAGCCCACCGCCGCGGCGCTGGCCTATGGCCTAGACAAGAACGAAGGCAAGAAGATCGCGGTATATGACCTCGGTGGCGGCACCTTCGACGTGTCGGTGCTAGAGATCGGCGACGGCGTCTTTGAGGTGAAATCCACCAACGGCGACACGTTCCTTGGCGGCGAAGACTTCGACATGCGGATCGTCGATTTCCTGGCCGAGGAATTCAAAAAGGAAACCAGCGTTGACCTCCGTAAGGACAAACTGGCCCTGCAGCGCCTGAAAGAAGAAGGCGAGAAGGCCAAGAAGGAATTGTCCTTCACTACCACATACGAAGTGAACCTGCCCTTCATCTCGATGAATGCGAACGGTCCGTTACACCTCAACATCAAGATTTCCCGCGCCAAACTGGAAGCCCTGGTCGAGGATCTGGTGGCTAAGACTATCGGACCCTGCGATCAGGCGCTGAAAGACGCGGGCCTGAAGAAGTCCGACATCGATGAAGTCATCCTGGTCGGCGGTATGACCCGCATGCCCAAGGTCATCGAGACGGTGAAGGAATTCTTCGGTCGTGAGCCGCACACCGGGGTCAATCCCGATGAGGTTGTGGCGCTCGGCGCAGCAGTGCAAGCTGGCGTGCTGCA
>JANLPX010000461.1:0-2867 GCA_031367485.1 Alphaproteobacteria bacterium
CAACACTGTCGTTCGACATTCACAATCCCCACCGTCCGCACGCCATACCGGGTCTTGCGGCGAGGCAGGAAAAAAAGTGATCACGAGAACGTGAAAATGCACTTGCTCTAAGTCGGAAGCAGGCCATAGTCCGCAGCTGCATCCGTGCCGCGCCTCATCCGAGGTCGGGATTGGAGGCATCCAACCCGCGATTCTAAAGGATCAGGCCCTATGAACACCGTCCAAAAATTGCTTTTCGCTGGCGCCGCCGTCGCCGCTCTGTCGCTGTCGGCTTGCGCTAAGCCCGCCGAAAAGGCCGCTGAAGTCGCGACCGATGCCGCTGCAACGGCAACCGACGCCGCCGCAACCGCAACCGACGCTGCCGCCACCGTGGCTGACGCCGCTGCCGACGCCTCCAAGGCCGCTGGCGACGCTGCTGCTTCGGCGACCACTGCCGCCGCTGCTGCGCCTGCCGCTGTTGCCGCTGGCGCAACTGCCGGTGCCGCCGCTGCTACGGCCGCTATGGCCCCCGAAAAGAAGTAAGCCTTCGACCCAAATGGGTCTTGGCAGGGGCCGTCCTTCGGGGCGGCCCTTTTCTTTTGGCCGTCCGCGCGACAAAGAAGCGCCATGAGCAGCGACCTCTTGGACTGGACGGCCCAGGGACATCCGCGTTCCAAACTCTACGGCGACGTCTATTTTTCCGCACAAGACGGCCTTGCCGAGAGCCGCGCGGTCTTTCTCGAGGGCTGCGGTTTGCCCTTGGCGTGGCAGGGGCACAACAGGTTCACCGTCGGCGAACTGGGGTTTGGCACAGGTCTGAATATCCTAGCCTTGCTGGACCTGTGGCGCAGAACCGCTGAGCCCAATGCCCACCTACAAATCTTCAGTGTCGAGGCTCACCTCATCACCGCCGATGAGGCCAGCAGGGCACTCGCCCTTTGGCCTGAACTCGCCGATCTAACCGCTTGCCTCCTCTCGCGCTGGCCAGCCAAGGCGCGGGGATTTCAAAGGATCGACTTCCCGGAATATCGCGCCACCCTAGATATCGCCCTCATGCCCGCCGATCAGGCCTTGGCGACTTGGGCTGGGGCTGCAGATGCTTGGTTCCTGGATGGCTTCTCGCCCGCACTAAATCCCGAAATGTGGACGCCAGGTCTCATGGACTTAGTGGCCAAGCGATCTGCACCGGGTGCGCGCGTCGCGACCTTCACTGTCGCCGGAGATGTGAGACGAGGTCTCCAGGCCGCAGGCTTCACAGTCGAAAAACGTCCGGGCTATGGTCGTAAGCGTGAGCGGCTGGAGGCCACTCTACCCGGCCAAAACGACGCCCGCCTGCTACCCAGCGTCGCCGTGATTGGCGCAGGTATCGCCGGGGCCAGTCTGGTTCGCGCCCTTCACGCCGTGGGCGTTGACCCTTTGGTGTTCGAGGCTGACGAGGTCGGCGCCGGCGCGTCCGGTAATCCCTCGGCTTTAGTCATGCCGCGCCTCGACGCTGGTCTAGCCGAGCCCGCTGCACTGGCCGCCCAGGCCTTCGCGCGCGCCACCGCACTCTATGGACGCCACCCTGAAGCAGTGATCGCGCACGGGGTCTTACAACTGGCGACCGAACCCGACGACCCACGACGCTACGCCAAGATCGCGGCTTCAGACCTCTTCGAACCAGGAGCCTTGGTCCACGACGACACCGGTCTGACCCTGACATCGGCCTTGGTGATTGAACCACAGATCATCTTACAAACCTGGTTGCGCACCACTCGAAAGGCACGGATTGAGGGCCTGAAACCGGGCGAGAACGGCTGGAGCCTACTGGGGTCTGGCGGCGAGGTATTGGCCGTTGTCGATCAAGTCATTCTAGCCAGCGGTATCGATGTGACCCGGCTGGCACCGGACGCCGTGGTCAGCCCCGTTCGCGGACAGGTAAGTTGGACCACCACACCGGACAGCCCCGCACCGGTTTCGGGCAGCGGATACCTGATCCCAACCCGAGACGGCTATCTCTTCGGGGCGACCCATGATCGTGACGAGACCGACACCGAGCTCCGCACTTCTGATCACGGGCGAAATCTGCAAGCTCTAGCCGCTATGAGGCCGGATCTCGCCACAGTAACGCCTGACATGCTCGCAGGTCGGGCTGCGATCCGCGCCACCACCAAGGACTACCTTCCCTTGGCTGGCGCGACCCAGCAGCAGGGCGTGTTCGTACTCTCGGGTCTGGGTTCGAGGGGGTTCTGTTGGGCACCGCTGCTGGCGGAATACGTGGCTGCCCTGGCCCTCGGTCTGGCCTCGCCCTTGCCGACGAACCTGAGCGAATTGGTCGACCCAGCCCGCTTTGCCCGCCGCGCCGCGCGCAGAGGCCGCAATTCGGTCTCGTAGCCGCACTAGCCTGGCTACATGCCCTCTGATGGGCACACTCAAAAGGGAGATGGACGATGTTGAAGCCACTCTGGATCAAGGGTGCGTGCCTGTCGGCGATCGCCCTGTTAGCAGCCGGTGCCGCGCACGCCGCCGACACACCCGCGCCAAAACGGACCTGCTTCTGGGTCCAGAACGTCAATGGCTGGAGCGCCGCCGACGACCACACTGTCTATCTGCGCACCGGCGTAAAGGACGTCTATCGCCTGGACCTCATGGGGGCCTGCCAAGACATCACCTGGAACCAGGACATTGGCCTGATCAGCCACGGCTCGTCATCGATCTGCTCGCCTCTGGATGCCACTATCGTCTCGAAAGGACCCCTGGGACCCCAGCGCTGCCCGGTCCGCGCGGTGACCAAACTGACCCCAGACCAAATCGCCGCAATGCCGAGCAAGCACCGCCCGTGAACAGACAAAAAAAGAGGGCACCCGAAGGTGCCCCCAATCTATGTCGATGGTCTGACGCTTAGAATT
>JANLPX010000111.1:0-3545 GCA_031367485.1 Alphaproteobacteria bacterium
GATGATGAGAACGGCGATATCGCGCACAAGGACAAGTCCTTCGCCGATAAGATCATGTTCTGGAAACCAGGCGAACCGCGCACCGACCAGCCCAGCGCTCCGGTCGTAGACGACTCACCAGCACCTGTGGACGCTGCAGCCGAGGACGCCCGGATCAAGGCTCTGACCGGGAACAAGCCCGTTGTCATCGCCCGCGAACGCCGGACCAAGTTCAAGCTGCCAGGGCTCTAGACCACGCTATCGTCGATGAAGCTCTACAGATATCTCACTGGGCCGGACGACTCAGCCTTTTGTCACCGGGTGACTGAGGCCCTAAACCGGGGTTGGGAGCTGCAGGGTCCCACGGCCATGACCTATGATCGCGAGTCCAAGCGGGTGATCTGCGGGCAGGCCATCACCAAGACCGTTGATGGCGCGACCTACTCCCCTGACCTCGACCTCTCAACGGAGTAGAACCTCCGAATCTATGTCTAGCGCTCCATTGCACCCTTCCCCTCCAGGATATGGTCGCGGAATTTGGCGATTCGGACGGATTTCGTGGCTGACGCTTTTGCTCCGTTGAGATTGATAACATAGCTTTTCTGCCGTCCCGGCGTCAGGCTGTGAAAGGCCTCCGCCAGCTCGGGATCACCGTCCAGGGCTTCGACTAACTCATCTGGCAGCTCGATCTCGCTTTGGTCCTTGAGTGGCTTGATACCGGCCTCGGCATAACCATTCGCCTCGTGCAGATAGGCAGTGATCACCGGTTCCATCTCCGCCGCAGCCGCATTATCCGCAAAGCAAATCATGTCGGGGTAACGCGTGTTCGGCCCACGCTTCTGCAACACACCTTGCGGGTCCTTCAACAGGGCGGCGTTCAAGAAGGTGATGCGATAGTCACCGCGAAAAGCTCCCAGGATCGCGATATTGCGACCCGCATGCATGTAGCAAGGATGACCCCACTTCACCGTCTCGACGAGACCGGCCGCCAGACAAATCCGACGCAGATCGGCCTGACCTTGGGCCCATAGGCGCGAAGAACAATTGGCCGTGGCAAAGCGCTCACAGCGGCCACATCCCTTGGAGAAGTAGTCTTCAATGTCAGTGATCACGTCGTTTTACTCCTCGCCCGGCGTCTTGACGTCGTAGCCTGCGTCTTCCAGGCGGTCGAGCACGCCGCCCTGAGCCAATAGGGGTCGCAATTGCACAACGGCTATGGCGTGGCCGGGCGTCTTCAGGGCCGCGATGATGTCAGCCATCATGTCGGTCTTGACCTTGGCGTCGAAGGCCGAGGCACCTGGCGCAGCGGCGAGGCAGCGCTCATAGCTGCGTTCGGCCATGAGCGCGTCGGCTACTCGGCCATCGGCCCAGGCGAGCGAGGCCGCCAGAACACCGGCTGGTCCCGCCTCGGCCTCATGCAGCGACTCATCCAGGCAGGTTCGGCCCGCCGCAGCGGACGTGCGAGACATAGCGCCGATCAATGGGCCAAGGTCATAGGCGCGCTGAATGACCCGAACCTTCTTCCTTTGCGCCAGATAGCGGATCAGCTTGGTTGGATCGGTCGTGGTGAGACTGCTGTTGTCGCGATAATCATTGATCAGCATGAGACCAGCAGCGAGCGAGCTGTTGGTTTTGTAACGTTCCGCTGGTTGGCCAATTTTGGTCCGCGCGGCAGTGAACCTGCCGCGCGTTGCGGGGTCCAGGCTCGCCTCGAAGGGCTTGCTAGATTTCAGGCGCATCAGGGCGATGATCGCGCCCGGTGCACCGGTCAGTTTCACCTTCAGGCCATTGAAAGGCAGAATGACGCTATTGGCCCCTGCGAGTCGCCGATCAAATATCAACTGGTCCCATTGCTGATGCTTGGGCGCAATGGAAGGGATGCCAAGTACATAGACCGTGGTGTCGGCATCCGACACGCGCCACCAGGCTGGACCCGGCAAACGCGCGGTGACAACCAGTTCCTCGACCACCGTAGCATCCGGATCATCTAGCATAGGCGGCACCTGGGCAATCGCTGGCCCCACGAGGGAGATCGCTAGGGCAGCCGCCATGAGATTGCGTCGGGCCAATGATCGATCCTTCAGAGCGCGGTTTCGGAATCGTCCTATATGTATCCTGAGAGCTCGCCAAATTATGACCATTGCCCGCCTGCCGCCGCATACCGTGAACCGCATCGCCGCCGGCGAGGTGGTGGAGCGGCCTGCCAGCGCGGTCAAGGAACTGGTCGAAAACGCCCTGGATGCAGGGGCGGCCTTGGTGGAAGTGCAGGTCGATGGGGGCGGGTTGACCCGAATTCTGGTCGCCGATGACGGTTTGGGCTTGGGGCCGGAGGAATTGCCTCTAGCCGTGGAGCGCCACGCGACCTCCAAGCTAAGCCCCGATGCCGCCGGCGAGTATGATCTACTCAACATCTTCACCCTGGGCTTCCGGGGCGAGGCCCTGCCCTCCATTGGATCGGTGGCGCGGCTGTCGATCTCGTCGCGAGCTAAGGGATCTTCCGACGCCCATGTTATCCTAGTGGATGGCGGAGAGGTAGCCGCGGTCGCCCCCTCAGCATTCCCCGGCCCACACGGCGCGCGGGTTGAGGTGCGGGACCTGTTCTATGCCACGCCCGCCCGGCTGAAGTTCATGAAGTCGGAGCGTTCTGAAGCCCTGGCCATTGCTGAAGAGATCAAACGCCAAGCCATGGCCCATGAGGATGTCAGCTTCAGCCTAGATATCGATGGTCGCCGGACCTTGCGTCTGCCCGCCGAGGCCAAGGGACCGGAGGGGCGCTTGGCTCGGCTGTCGGCGATTATGGGCCGGGAATTCTCGGACAACGCCTTAGCCATCGACTACACGCGCGACGGTGTACGGCTCTCAGGGTTTGCCGGTCTGCCCACCTATAATCGCGGCAATTCAGCCCACCAGTATCTGTTCGTCAATGGCCGCCCCGTCCGCGACCGCCTGCTTCAGGGTGCCCTGCGCGGGGCCTATGCTGACTTCCTGGCGCGGGATCGCCATCCTCTGGTGGCGCTCTATCTGGAGCTGGATGCCGGACAGGTGGATGTAAACGTCCACCCCGCCAAGGCCGAGGTTAGATTTCGCGATCCGGCCCTGGTGCGCGGCCTGATCGTTGGGGGTCTGCGTCACACCCTAGCCGGCGCTGGCCACCGCGCCGCGACCACCGTGGCCGACGACGTCCTGGCCCATTTGCGACCCGGCTATGCGGGCCAGCACCAACCGTCGGCCCATGGGTTCTCGGCCTGGAAGATGGGCGGTTGGCCTGCCGCAGTCTTGCCGGGCCTGAGTGAGATGTCCGCAAGAGCAGAGCCACAATCCTATGGCCCCGGCATGTCGGAGCCCATTTCACCTTCTGTGATGGTTGATGCCGTCGACTTCCCGCTGGGTGCCGCGCGAGCCCAAGTACACGAGACCTATATTGTCGCCCAGACCCGCGACGGGGTGGTGATCGTCGATCAGCATGCGGCCCATGAGCGGCTGGTCTATGAACAAATGAAGGCCCAGATGGAGGCGGGCGGGGTATCACGCCAAGTGCTGCTGTTGCCCGAGGTGGTGGAGCTTGA